>JBCCKK010000011.1:0-23951 GCA_039027395.1 Verrucomicrobiota bacterium
CTAGCCAGTAGTTTTGTTCGCTACGGCCGGGTTCGATCGTTAGCTGATAGGAAGACGATTTCATATGTCTTGTCCTTGGTGGATGTGTATTCTGTATCTCATCGTTACTGGGATTACTTCACACTTCGTGCCGGTCACTTCGGGAGCCGATTTACCGAAGTTGTTTTCCTTCAAGTCTTTGTGTGATTTAGGCGGCCAAAGCAACCAAATCTGCAGAGAGTTCAACTTCTATGGACCTCTGCAAAAAATCGAGAGAGAGAACTAAGTGAGTCTTTTTGGAGCGACGGATAACAACGCCTTCGATTCCGCGGAATCGCCCACTCGTAATGCGCACTTTTCTCCCTGTCTGGATAAAGGGACAAGGAGTTACGTCTGCGGTTCGGCTTAGAAGGCTTTTTAGTTCATCTATTTGGGACTTAAAGGTCTTTTGGTCGGTCACATTGAGTAGACTTGCGACATGTGGTGATTGATAGATCGCTTGGCGAGATGAACTGGGAAATCTTGCAAAGAGATAGCCGGGAAAGAGGGGGATTTCAAACGTAACTGATTTACTGCTGTATTCGCGCCGCGATGTTCGCAATGGTAAAAAAACCTCTTGAGCAACCTTAGCTATCGAATCTCTTGCTTTCTTTTCCCTGCGAGGAAGTGCATGTGCTACCCACCAAGATGACTGTTCTGAACTCTCAATTTCTGCCATAACAAGGTTGCTTTAGCTAAGCACTTTTTCGATCAAAGGGATAACCTTTTCTAAACGTTTGTGAACGCGTTGCAACGTTTGGATGCGGTCTTGCATGAACTGCTCGTCAGGGTCAGGTTTACCTTTAGATTTGAGTTCTGTAGTCATGTCCTCTAGCTGAAGATGGCTCGACTTAATGCGGGGACGGATCGTTGATCCAATAAATTGTGAAACGACGGTTCGGAGGTTTTCTTCAGCTTGATAGAAATCTTTTCGGGATCCTTTAATCCAGACTCGTTTTATCGCTCCCCACTCTGCTAATTGTCGAACTCCCATACTGGCGTTGCCCTTACTAATGTGGAGTTGCGTCATGAGGTCTTCAAGCCCTAAGGGGCGAGGACTGAGATAGAGAGCAGCATAGATTTGTCCAAGGCTACGGGACAAACCTAGACGCTGAGCAGACCTACCGCCTAAATCGACAAATTGCATCCAGATAGCTTCAGTTCTTTCGTTCAATATGTTTTGAACATTAGAACTAAAACCAAAAAGGTCAAGAAAAGTGGCTGACGTCAGAGACGTAAACACTTAGATTGGGGTCTGTGATCGATCTGAAACGTTACGACCGAGGGAGCTTCGATCGAGGTGCGGGAATCATCAAGGAGATGCTATGGCGATTGTGTCAGGGCCTTTTTTTTCAACCCCTGTGGCATATGCCTTCTGAAGTTCGGGTATTTCTACTGAGGCTCTTTGGAGCAAAGATTGGTAAACGGGCCGTAGTGCGTGCTGGGGTGAATATTTCGTTTCCTTGGCGTTTGGAGATGGGAGATGATGTTTGGTTGGGGGAGGAGGTTATGCTTCTCACGTTGGCTCCAATTAAAATTGGTTCCAATGTTTGTATTTCTCAACGAGCCTTTCTTTGCACGGGGAGTCACGATTATCAGAAGCAGACATTTGATTTGGTAACAGAGCCCATCGAAGTGGGGGAGGGGACATGGATTGCTGCCCAAGCGTTTATTGGCCACGGTGTCACGATTGGTTCCAGCAGTGTTGTTTCAGCAGGTGCTGTGGTCGTAGATGATGTGCCCGAGAATAGTGTGGTCGGAGGAGTTCCTGCTAAGTTGATTCGTTCGCAATCGGCATAAATGAAGGTGCTGATTATTAATCAATTTGGCCCGGGTGATGCGTCTCCTACCGCTCGATTGGCGAAAGAAATGGTTGAGTATTTTCAATCTCTAGGTTGGCAAGCCGAAATCGCATGCAAGCTAGGTAACTACCGAACGCGGTATCGAGGAATGGGGCGCATATTTGTCGAAATATGGGCACTTTGTTTGATTTTCTTTCGCGGGTTTCAAGCACGAGGTATCTCTCAAATTATTGTGTTTTCATCGCCACCACTGGTCCTGCTAGTGGGAGTTGTATTAGGTAAACTCAAGAATGTTCCGGTGAACCACTGGATTCTTGATGCTTATCCAGATGTCGCAGAAGCGCTGGGTGTGTTACGTTCTCGAATAATCATTCGAATTCTGAGGCAAATGATGAAGTGGGGGTATCGGCAGGCGCGAATCAATGTGGCGGTGGATTCATCCATGCGTATACGGATGCAGGAAGAATATAGAATCGAATCTCGAGTTATTTCGCCTTGGCCTCCTGCTTTATCTACGGAAGATCATTCATTTTGGTGGCAAGGTGTTTCTCAAGACCACCATGTTTGGCTTTATTCAGGCAACTTGGGACAAGCTCATGAGTGGGAAGTCTTACTGAAGGTTCAGTGTATCTTGGAAGAACGAGGCCTTCCTATCTCGCTCGTTTTTCAGGGAGGGGGCGTGGGATATGAACAAGCTAGGTTGGAAGTAGAGCATATGGGTCTAAAGCATGTTTATTTTCACGACTACTTAGATGAGGAAAAACTCGTGCCTTCGTTAACCCAGTCGCTACTCTCGGTTGTAACCCAAAGAAAATCGGTAAAAGGTATGCTCTGGCCAAGTAAACTGGCTCTCATTCAATGCCTAGACCGAGAATATTTGTGGATTGGTCCCAGGTTATTAGTCGATGATATGAATCGCTATGAGAAATGCCATCAGTACGACCCCGAAGATGTAATGCAGATTGCAGATTGGATCGTAAGTCGCACTGAGCATAAATCAATTGCAGAGGTTGATCGTAGCCAAGTTAAAGATGCGATTGAATATGCAAGAGCTGTGGGACTCCAGTCCTGGAAAGAAGTGTTAACTCCGTCATGATTTGGTCTCTACTGTTTTTTGCTGGGAGCTTTGCCATCTGTTTTTTCATGACGGCTTTTGTTCTCAAGTTTTGGCCAAAACATCTAGGGGTTGATAAGCCTGACAAGAGCCGTAAAAAACATTCGGTTCCGGTTCTCCGGGTGGGTGGATTGCCGATCTATATTATATTCGTTGCAAGCGTTCTTTTGCTCCCGTTCTTTCGAGACACGACGCTCAGTCAGTGGAGTAGTATTCTCCTGACTTCGTCATTGATATTTGTCCTAGGCTTCGCGGACGATTTTAAACCGATTGGGGCAAAGTTTAAACTATTGGGACAGGTAGTCATTGCCTGTGTCGCCTATTTTCTGGGTCTGAGTATTGCCTACATCTCTTACCCCGTCGGAAATATCAGTCTTTCTCTCGGTGCTTGGGGATTAGTAATCACAATTTTCTGGTTTATAAGTGTGCCAAATATTATCAACCTAATCGACGGGGTTGACGGTTTGGCTGCAGGTCTTGGTTTTTTTCTCTATCTTACTCTCGGGTATATCGCTTGGTCCGGGGGAGCTCATGATGTTTCTTTAATTTCATTTGCGGTGGCTGGGGCTCTACTTGGATTCTTGTGTTTTAACTTTCCGCCAGCGCGAATCTTTCTTGGTGATGGAGGTGCTTATTTTATTGGATTTGGAATCGCTGCCTTGTCTCTTAAAAGTTCTCAAAAAGGTTCGGTAGCGGCGATCCTGTTAGTCACGATTATCGCTTTAGGCCTGCCGATTGTAGATACTACTTTTGCAATTCTTAGACGAGGCCTCCGGGGGTTTCCATTATTCCGTCCGGATGCTGAACACATTCACCATCGATTGAAACGGATCGGGTTTTCAGAAAAAAATCTGGTGTTGGTGATGTATCTCATCACGGTCTTTTTTAGCCTGATGGCGTTAAGCGTTTTCTGGAGTAAGGGAAGGACGTTACCCATTGCAGTTGGAGTGATCTTTTTGATGGTAGTGTTAGCAATAAGACAGTTAGGATATGTTTGGAGTTGGTCTTATCTAACGCTACAGATTAGGCAATCGATGGAGCGCCGAGACTCGGTTCGCTACGTGCTACTTTATTCAAAGATTGCCGAGCTTGAGTTGTTGAGATCATCAAGTTTAGAAGATTTTAGAGTTTGGCTTGAAGATACTATGAAACGTTGTGGGTTTGAGATACAACCCCCAGAAGAAATTGATAATTACCAAGAGATTGTGCTCGAATTTCGCGAATATGCGGCTCTTAGGCTCTGGGGGCCAGCGGGTTCGGATGATCGCGATCATTATTATCGGTTGGCAGGCTGTTTTCGTGAGGTCTACGAACAGGCTTGTGCAAAGTGGGAGGTCGAAGGGATCTTCTTAGCAAATGATCGGGAAGTATAAGCAAATCGGATGTCTCGCTGCATTAGCAGTTTTTCCTGCCATACTTGGTGGAGACCTCAATGTTCTAGGCTGGGCCGCTTTTTTAACTCTACTAGCTGTCTACTACCTGATTTTTAAACCCAAGGCTGACTTTCCGAAATATCTCAAAATTGCCGTGGCTATCGTTCTACTATGGCCACTTCTTGGGTTGTTACCTGCGGTTTGGCAACCTTCGTGGCGAAATGCTTTATTTGATTTAGGTGTTGATCTGCCTTGGACATGGCACCTGCAACCATGGGTCTTAGTTAATGCATGGTTAATGGGAATTGGAGTCGGACTCTGGGCCTATGCTGCTTTATCGATTTCTCTGTCAGTGAGCGAAGCGAGATCGCTTATGTTTACTTACGCACTCCTCGTTTGTTTGATTGCTTTGACGGCATTATTAGAGCGATTTTCACTGCTGACAATAAACTGGTGGGAGCAGGGACTAGGGCTCGGTCCGTTTTTAAACAGAAACCACTCGGGGAGCTTGTATGCGATTACGTTTCTTCTTTCGCTAGGGCTTGCCTCACATTATGTTCGAGGGAAGGAGAAGAATCTTTTCGTTGTCTGTTTGATGATGTCTGCTCTTCTGTTTGTGGCGACCGCTCTCAATGGGTCAAGGGCGGGTGTCCTGTTGTTGGTTTCAGGAGGATTCTTTTGGGCCCTGTGGAGACTCATATTTTTTGGAGAAAAGAAGGAATCATTCATTCTAGCAGGAGTAGCTGGGTTGATTCTGGCTGGATTGTTATTCTTTGGCGGAGAGGCGCTAGAACGAGTCGTTCGCCATTTGCCCGGGCAAGCAAGTGGTCCCGGAACACTGCTGGGAGGTCGTTGGGAAATCTGGGTGGATACTTGGCAGTTGTTTAAAACATTACCAATCTTTGGAGTCGGTTTAGGCAATTTTGAAGGTGTGTTTCCGTTGTTTCGGGAATCCCTTATTGTAGAACGGCGGGTGATTCATCCGGAAAGTGATTGGGTCTGGTGGATAGTTGAGTTGGGAGTGATTGGGCTCTTTGCGATTCTCGTTCTGATTTGTTGTTTAACGATTCCTGCACTTCAAGATATTAAAACGAGAGGGCGCCGTATTCGCTCCGCAGCATTTATTGCATCCGGTTTGTTTCTGATGCATGGCTTCTTTGATGTAGCGGCGCATCGTGTTGGAGCTCTAGTGCCGGTATTTTTGATGTTGCGGCTTGCCTGGCCCAATCAGCGGAAAAGTCGAGGGCACCTGGAAAACTCGAAAGCATCGCGCTGGACGATTGTTACAGTTGTCAGCCTGCTGGCTATTGCAACTTGGTTTGCTCTTCCCAGTGTTACGACCTTTTCAATTCCAAGTATTGGGTTCCAAGAAAAAGCAAAAGAGGCATTTTTAAATCGAAAGGAAGGGGAAGGCAAAGAAGTGACTTTGCAAGTGGAGAAAGCAATGCACCAGTTTCCTTTGGATTGGGAACTACGTTTTTATTATGCGATGGGGCAATTGGTATTCTTCAATCAAGAGGATGAGGCTTGGAAGCATTTTTCGATTGCACGTGCACTAGAGACAACTAGCTCAGAAACAGCTTTTTACGAAGGAACTTTATGGATTGCTCGGAATCCATCTCGTTCCTGGATTGTATGGCGAGAGGCTTTGCAGCGCCGTCATCTCGATATCGAAGGGTTGTTTGCAAAGATGCTTAAAACATCAGTCGCTCGGCCCGAGCTTTACGAGGCCCTTGTGTTTCTTGGGGTGAGGACTCCTAACCTAAGATATTTAGTTCTGTCGGATCTTCCGGATGATGAGTTCGATGGAGAATTGAAGTATCTATTAGATCAAGATCGTGACCCGGATCGGATTGAGGATGTCTGGATGATGCGCCATGTCTTGCAAACTTGGGCGAATCGCAAAGGAAATGACCCTGTGGCCGATTATGTCGAACAACATTCTGAGTGGATTTTTGTTGGTTGGCCTTACGTTGTGCAAAGATCTCGCGAATCTGGAGCATCACTCGAAGCCTACCAGCTCTTGAAAAGTCTAATTCCTAAACCCAAGTATCCAGAATTGTCCAGTAGCCCAGAGCGACTAAAATATCACCTAAAACAACTGTTAACGGGAAGCAAAGACCCCATTTCTTTGTATTATTTTCTAAAATTTGATCCAGATGCGTTTACTCGAGAGAAAACAGAGCAGATTGTAAGCCGAGTTCTCGATCAGGAAAGAATGCCGGCGTATTTGTATTTTTTGGCAGCTGAATACTTTGCTCAGAATGACCAATGGAACAAAGCTGTCATCTATCTGTCTAAATATGTCAGTTTAGCCCAGGAGTGAGCGATTCCGAGTTAACTCCTAGGGCGAATACAAGTAACCAAGCATTCGATATGCGATGTCCTTGGGAAAAGATCAATGGGCGTAATCGTTTGTAGTTGCCAATTGGGTCGTAATCGGGAGAGATCACGGGCTAGGGTTGTAGGGTTGCAGGAAAGATAGATGAGCTTCCTCGCGCTCGAGTTTTTTAGATCAGTAATGACCTGAGAGCTTACTCCTTGTCGAGGAGGGTCGATAGCGATTACGAGGTCCTTTCTATTGGCGACTGATGATTCAATCGTTCTGAAAGCATCTTCGGTAGATATGTTTAGCCATCTGACATTCGAGGGAGAATTTTTTCGGCCTCGGTCTACCAGTCGCGAATCCCATTCAACTGCTATGATAGAAGAGAAAAGAGATGCCAAGGGAACCGTGAAAAAACCCGAGCCGGCATAGAGCTCGATGAGTTGGCTTCCGCCGGGTTGGGCTGCCTTTGTAATATGGTCGATGAGGGTTTTGAGCATCAAGCGATTTATTTGAGAAAAACCTTTTCCCGAAGTTGAGTTGCATTGAATCGAGTGGCGGCCGTCTTTTAAACCCTGCTTTTCTTTTAACTCCCTAATCTGTCGATTGATCTCAGGTGCGGCAACGGGACACTCATCAATGGCGATATGTGAAGAAGATTGCGCGGATCGAAAACCGGGCAAACCATTCTTAATATGAATCTGAATCCTATTTCTATAAGAATAAGGTTCAGGGCACCTTAGAATAGGGTGAATGGTTACATCAGTAAGGACGAGGCGGCCGACGCGTTCAAAGGTCTCAAGTATCTGGTTTTCCTTTAATTTTAGCTCATCCGAATAAGCTAAATGCTGGTATTGGCACCCTCCACATTTTCCGAAAACAGAGCACTTAGGAGTAATTCGGTTTGGGGAAGGAGTAAGAATGTCGTCACAAACAGCTCTGCTAAACTGCTTCTTGTCCTCAATCACGCGAATTAAGCAGCGATCGCCAGGTGCAGTAAATGGGATAAAGCAAACCTTACCGTCGATTCGTGCGACTCCTTCTCCACCAAAAGCAATCGATTCGATATCTACTTCATGCGTTTGCATTTGAGGGCATAAAAAACCCCGACAATGTCGGGGTTTGGAAATCTTGCTTAGAGCTAACTGCTTAATACCAGTTATCGTAAAGATCTGCGGGTGGGTAGGCCTCTACAACATGAGAATCATAGGCAGGCTGTTTGAGACTTTCTACCGGAAATGGGGAGGTTACAACCTCGGCGATTCCTACGAAGAAATCCATAACCATTCGGCTAGTTCCTTGAACAACACCTTTAGTAGCACCTACTGTTGGCCCTTCAACTTGCATCAGCTCATACGGAGAATCGAGAAGATGAGAAGGCGCAAGAACGATATTGGCAATCCCATGTCCAAGTCTGTCATAGAAATTTTCTTTCTTTGGCATTTGAAGATCCGCGTGAACGGTGGCGGTCATAACCATTGCGCATAAAAGGAAAGCCAGATTTTTCATAGTATTTGAATTTTTACGTGTTTTACTGTGAAAGGCAAGGCAAATCTCAGTGTTGATCCGTTATTGGTTTCGCCGAATCAACTTGAATCAAGTGCTTTCGATAATAATCGATTAAGCCATCAGCAACCCCATCTGCAAATTCCCGGAAAATACTTCGATACGTCTTTCCTCGAATTGTTCGAATCCCATCGTAGTCACCTGCGATTAGTCGGTAGAACGTTTCCTTATCGTTCATATACGGGCCTTCAACAAAAATGACAGGGCCCGGAAACGTTCGATTGGCTACTACGTTGCGGGACCACACATAAGGACTTTCTGAAACTTGGTAGGCGATTCCGCTTCCAGCGTAGTTTTCGGGGCCAATCTGCCAAACCTCTTTCATCTCGTTGGTGATTGCAGTTGCCAGCTCAATTTCCAGTGGGCTTGAGTTCTCGAAGAGTTTGTGAAAAAGCGCAAGCCGCTGCGGTAAACTTTCAAGCTCATCAGACATGTAGGCTCCATGAACGAAAGTGACGATTTTTCGGACGTTAAACAATCGAGGGCGTCGACCTCGCCAGGGAGCCGCATTGTAGTGGAGGCACAATGTAAAATCGGGTTGGAGTTTTTCGACTTTTTTGCTGCGAGCAAAAATTTCTGCAACGCGATAAAACAAGAACTCCCGATACCATTGGGTGAGGAAACTGTATCGTTTGCTTGTAAAATACTTTTTTGTTTCAACGGCTCGCTCTAAAGCCTCAATATTAAAGTCTTTGGGACGAAATGATGTGACAGGTTCCGCTTCTTTTTTTGTCCAAACGACCTCAGCTCCAACGGCCTCAAGACGTTTGGCAAGTAATTGAGCTGTCAGCAGGGTCAAGTCGCCTTCTTGGACAGGCGGGTGTTTACCAATTCTAAAATAACGTTCCTCGATGTTGGCCCATTTTCCGCCAATATGACCTGGGTCCAAACAGATACGTAGCCCGGATAACGGTTTTTCAAAGGTTGCACCTCTAATCGAAGCAATGGAATCCCGAGCAAACTCGATTGGACGTTCGGGGCCTTCTCCTTTGCTAAGAAAGCGGAAGCGCCAAATAGGAGTCTGCTTTTCAGTGTCTTCAAAAAGCGTTGCCGACTTATCGCCCAAGAATTCGAGATAGTTGTGGATCTCGCCTTCGGGTGAATAGAGTTTTAGTCGTTCTCGAAATGTTTCTTGAGTAATCCAATATTGATACTGTTCCAGCTCACGCCAATCGACCGTTTGGTGCAGCGGGTTATCTTCCGTGGATTGTCCTATACCCGGAAAAATCATAACCCCTAAGAGGATGCAGAGGAAATATCGGCACACGAGCGCTTAGCCTGCTGTTTCTATTTAGGGATGTCGAGCGAGGAATCGCGGTGTGTTTAGGAAAGAATTAATTGAATGAGACCTTTACCCGCAATCAAATCTAAACCTGTCAGAAAGAGGATGGCATAGACTAACATTTTAAATGTATCTGCCTTAATTCGATGAAGCATAAAAATGCCAAGAAAAATTCCCAGCGGTATAAATGCAACAAACTGAAGAGAGACTTTCAGCGAGTGCCATTGAATCATATCCAAATATAAATAACTCGGTAGCTTTAGGAGATTGATTAGGGTGAACGCTAGCACGCTTGTCGCAACAAACTTTTTGGGTGGGAAATTCAAAGGAATCAAATACATGGCAACAACAGGGCCTGCGGCGTGAGCGAGAGTGGAGGTGAAACCTGTGAACCATCCGAGAATGTGATGCTTCGGAAGAGTTGCCAGAGGTGTTATCCATACGGCGAATTTTGGTCCAAACCATTGAACAAGACAGAAGCTAATACAAACGATTCCCAAGAAACGTTGGAGCCAGATCTCGTTGACTCTTCCAAGTAGTAGCGTCCCACAAGCAATTCCTACGATGCAAAGAGGCAAAAACTTTGCTACCGATGGCCAGTCCCATGATTTGCGGTGAAATAGACAGGCACCCCAATCACATAAAATGAGCAGAGGGAGCATGATCCCCAATGCTTCGTGAGCACCTAGGGCCAAGACCATTAGGGGAGTTGCTAGAATACCGGTGCCCCCGCCAAGGCCTGCTTTTGAGAAACCAATTAAAACTACAGCAGCAGCCGCGAGCGCAAATTCAGCCTGAGTCATGAAATTAGGGTACTTTTTGGGACTAGTCTTCGAGACGAATCACGATGTCCATTCGCCGGTTCTGAGCCTGCCCTTCCGGGGTTGCATTGTCGGCAATCGGGTCTCCTGCCCCTCGCCCCACAACTTCAATGCGGCTCGGGGCAATCTTACCTTCATCGACGAGATATTGGGCGGCGCTACTGGCTCGCATTGAAGAAAGGTGCCAGTTGGTTGGGAATACTTCTTTTAAAGATTCGCCGATTGGAATGTTATCCGTATGTCCTTCAATTCGAAAGGGGAGGTCTTTTAATTCTTCAGAAAGAACTAGAGCAATGGAATCCAGGATTTCTTTGCCTTGTTGTTGGAGTAAGGCCTCAGCTGAGAGGAAAAGGTTTTGTCCAGGCAGACGAATGGTTACTTCTTGATCATCGAGAAAGATTTGAGCTTCTGTTCCTTCTAATGCAGGTGCTAACGCTCTGCGAATTGACTTCACTCGTTCAGCGCGACCTTGCGCCTTTAACAAGCGCACCATTCGATCTTTTTCCAGGAGGAGGCGTTCTTGCTCAGAGGTTCGTAACTCCTTTGACTTGGTTTTGAGTTGGGTCGCTTGCTGGGCCATGTTATCCCTGAGTTGATCGGTAGCTGCAAGTAGTAGTCTCTGGTTTTCAACGAGTTGGCGATTGTCTCCGAGAACTTGACCGAGACGTTTTTGTTCGTGAGCGTGCTGTTGAATGAGCCATACAGAAATGAGTAGAAACATGAGGCTGAAGATGAATAACCCAAGCGTTGCCTTGAGTCTTATAGAATCAAATGACTTATCCTTTGCCATAAGTGTTTCTATTGGAAGCTGATGCTGAATGCCAGAAAAACGTGTGCTAGGACATCTCGATTCATTTTTGCGTGTGTTACTTCGTTTCGTGTCTATGAACGAAAGAATGAAGAGCGTGTGCTTCTTTCTTTTTCTGTGCGCTGCTTTACCAGCTCACGCACTACTGCCTCCGAACGTTACTGAGCCCAAAATCTTAATTGAGTCAAAATATGAAATCAAAGAAGAGCCCAACTGGATTGCACATTGGAATATTCGCTGGTTTCCTGGACATCACCCCGTTCGTCAAACCAAGGATACACAAAAGGAACAGATTCGGGCGGTTAAGCGACTTTTAAAAAAATGGAATCCAGATATTTTTTTCGCCTGTGAGGTTAGAAATCTTGAGAGCCTCAAGCGATTGAAGCTCGACTATCCGTATCTAGCATGCACGGATATTCCACGGACTGAAGATGAGAATCCAGACCTTCCCCAGCAAGGGCTAGCTGTTATGAGTCGGGTCCCGTGGAAAGAAGTTTGGGTGCTTGATTTTAGTGAACTTCCTTTGACCCCTGATCGTCCTTCCCGTGGCATTTTGGCGGCTGCATTTCAAATTTCAGAACAAAAGACACTCGTTTGTTATCAGGTGCATCTAAAGAGCAACCGCGGAGGTGTTGAAGCAACGAGAATTCGGCGAGAGCGGGCAATCGACTACATAAAATGGGACTGGGATCGAAAAGGGCTGAACCCCACAACGGATCCGATTATTGTTTTAGGTGATTTTAATACCTCACCACTAGACCCCGCTTTTTCCGAAGATGAAACTCTATCCAAGTTGGAATCACTGGGATTTAGCAATGCCGCAGCAGGTTTGCCGAAGGAAACGAGAATAACCTTACCTGGTGGGCGTTTTCCACCTAATGATTTTGATCATATCTATTTATCTAGCTATCTAAAAGGTCTGAGGGCAGGGATCGAAACAGATCGATTGGTGATTCATCGAGTGGATCGTGAAGTGAGTGATCATTACCCGATTTTTTTCAAATGGGCAGGATTCTTCGACTAAATGCCAGAGGAGCTAGTCTAGTAGAAATAAACGTCTGTCGTTGTGATTCCTGGGCGACACGGCCCGATAGATTTGAATTCCTGCCATCGCTTTGCTCTATTTTGGGAACGTAAGCTGTGGTAAGCCCAAGAGTCATCGACGACGATGATTCCTCCCGGACGTATGTGATCTTCCGAAGCATAAAAGCACGATTTTCTGAGATTTGAATTAAAATCAAAGCAATCGATCAAAACTATATCGTAAAAGTTTTCTCCAAGTTGAGAAATGTAAGCATCCTCTTCTTCTGTCGAATATTCAGAAGGGGGTAGAGAAAATACTCGCAAGTCGACGTTGTCGAGTTTTCGGTTTTCGATCGCAGTGCTAAGAGTTTTCGCCCATCCCGGATCGGTTTCGATACAAACCAGGTGATTAGCTCTTTTTGAAAAAAATAGCGTTGATCCTCCTCCACCAAATTCTACGACGTTATGTTCGGAGCTTACGAAGTCTTTGAGAAAATCAATGGCCGTTGAGGAGATCCACGGTAGCTGAAGGTCGATCGGTGTATTTTCTTTCGGTAGACTTTCAGTGAAATACCGTGGGATCATACGGGGATGCGAAGCAAGGTGTCGGCATAGCCGAGCGATCTTTTCAGCATTGCTTCCAGTCACATTCTTATGCTCACACAATTCCATCAAAAGACAAGAGGAGTGCTACCAATGAGTTTCAATTAATCTTTATTAGTTGAGAAACTTTCAGCAGTTTACCGAGTTTAAGATAGAATGATACCGATGCTCACAAAATCGACATCGTTCTTGGTTTTGTTCAGTTTGGCTACTGCTGGAAGCTTGGGGTTTATGGTAGGGCGAGTGACATCCTCTTCTGAGGAGTGGTTTGGAAGCTCAATATCGACCGAACCCAATCAATTAGGATCCGCTTCTGCTTCGGGAGATACGGAGCTGATCGGTGCAGACGGAGCAAGGAAGTCCCTGGGGTTTGACTCTCAAGATCAAAGTGGTGGATGGTACAACATCACGGGCCCCTTTACTGCTGATGCTTGGATGAAAATTCGCTTGGCGGCTTTATCGGCACCGATCGAGCAAGTTGAGCAAACACTAGCGCGTTTGGCCCAATTTCCCGCAAGCGAGGAACGATTTAGGCTAGAGCGTGAAGTTTTAGCTCAATGGGCGACTGTCGATCCACAAGCAGCACTTCGTTATGCCCGCGAAATTACCCAAGACGGGCATCGTCGAGATGCAACGGAAGCGATTCTCCGGGTTTGGGCGGGCAAAGAGCCCAAAAAAGCGTTTGCCTGGCTAGAAGATCAGCGTGGGACAATTGATGCCGAAGAATATAACCGGCTATTTGATGATGCTCTACGAGGTTACGCTGATCTTTCTCTTGTGGATGCAATTGAATATTTTGGAACAACGAGCGAGTCCTTAGATTCTCGGCAAACGCGTCGCGCCATTAGTCAATTGGTTCAGTCTCTGATCCAACAAGGACTTGTGACAGATGCTGAAGCCTACTTAAGTATGCTTCCCGAGGGAGAATTGCAGGAGCGTGCATCACGTGAATTGATTTCAGAACTAGCAGAAGTTGATGTAGCGAAAGCCCTTCAGGTTTTAAGCTCGTTCGAAGGGACTGAAAACTTTGGTTCGATGCAGCAGGCTTTCGTTGATGAGTGGTCAAGAGATGATCCCTCGGCGGCAGCAGCTTACGTAAGTGAGAATGCCGAAGGCTCGAGTGAGTTTTCCAGAATGGCGTCCCAGATCGTTCGTCGCTGGGATGATATCACGGCGGCTTCCGACTGGTTGGCGCAATATGAGCCCTCCTCGGCTCTAGACCGCCCAACAATGATGTTGGTGTATCGATCCCATAACGAAGATCCGGAAGGAGCGATTAGCTGGGCTACCTCGATGACGAATGATCAGATGCGCAATCGAGTTTTAAGCGCTGTAGCCTCGAATTGGAAACACAATGACGAGGCAGGTCTTAATGCGTTTTTATCCCAAAGTGCAACTCTAACGGAAACTCAGAAACAGCTCATGCAAGATGCTCCAGCTCGGGCTATGAGGCGTTTTCGTAGATAACTAACTAAAACTTCCAGATGAACCAGCTCATGGCGGAACCGATGAGCACCGGAAGAATCACCGCAATCAAAATGCTTGGGTGCCATTCTGAAGCCATGGCGATGGTAGCGAAATACCAAGCTGGAACAAAAAAGAACAAGATAAAGACGATCTGACAGACGATACGTCCGAACCAGCCTTTACCCTTACTCTTGTGACCCTGAGCAGAGCGGATCATTTGTGCCGCAATGACACTTTCATCCGAGTATCTTGGATCCGTGCGATTCCAAGACTGCGTTAACCGATCTGGCTCGTGGTGCATAGGAAAATTTAGAAGTGAAGGATCGGTTATAGCAAGGTTTGGTTTTCAAGATCCGCTTCATCAGGAGCTACCAAAGGCATGATCCAAGGGATCGAGCAGGGAATCAGAGCCACAACACATATAAATACGGCAATAGAAAAAATGATGGGCGAATCAGCAAATTCGATAAATGAGCGCCGCCAGGGAAAGCGTCCTTGAGTGAATGCGCGGTGGATGACGATGAGAATTCCGCTGGTCAGCACCATAAAGAACGAGGCAAAACTTGCTTCGCCAAGATTGAAGGGTTTCAAGGGATTTTGATTTGCTTGGGAACTGCGGGCTTTCAAATAGCTAAGTAATCCGAGTGGCCCAAAAGCTACTTTGAGCAAGCTGGCGGCAGGCTCAACTCTCCGTAGCATGCAATCTCGATGGGTCCAAACGAGGGTGTATAGATAAAAATAAACAAGGCCTGAGCCGACCAGAATTAGAATTTGATCAAATGTTAAAACCATGACGAATCCGAAGACGTCCTGAGGCTAACTTAACAACGACGATCGATGGTATTACAATTCCACCGATCGTTTGTAATCCATAACTTATCCTTGCTTCTTTTCGGAGCGTTTTCTTTGCGTTGCATCGAGAATCTTTTTCCGCATCCGAAGCTTAGAAGGTGTAATTTCAACGTACTCGTCGTCTGCAATATATTCGAGCATGCGTTCCAGACTGAGATTTAACGGAGGTGTCAATTGAATGCCTTTTCCTTCACCCTGGGAGCGCATATTGTTAAGCTGCTTAACCTTGCAGGGATTTGCCGTCATATCGTCGGGGCGAGCGTTCTGACCAATGACCATTCCGTCATAGACCGATTCACCAGGTCCGATAAATAAAGTGGAGCGAGCTTGTAATTGATCCAGAGCGTAAGCAGTCGATTCACCGTTTTCCATAGAAACAACTACGCCATTAGCCCGAGATTTGATTTCACCTTTCCACTCGCCATATTCTTTGAAGATGTGGCTCATGATTCCTTCTCCTCGGGTCAGGTTGAGAAGATCGGTTTCAAATCCTATAAGCCCTCGAGTCGGGATAATTGCTTCTACTAGGACGGTGGATGATTGATGCTTCATATCCTGTGTTTCGGCCTTGCGTTCTGCCAAATTCTGGATGACGTCACCGAGTTTATCGGTAGGAACTTCGACAAAAACGGTTTCATACGGTTCTAGTTTTTCACCATTTTCCCCAGTTTTGATGATCACCGCGGGACGAGAAACCATTAGCTCGAAGCCTTCTCGGCGCATTTGTTCAACGATCACTGCAATTTGCATTTCACCGCGGGCACTTACTCTAAATGTCCCAGCTGTGTCCGTTTCTTCTACCTCCAAACCAACACTGGTCCGAGTCTCCCGAACGAGTCGATCCTTGATGTGACGGGCTGTAAGAAATTTACCTTCTCGGCCGGCTAGCGGAGAATCATTAACGATAATTTGCATTTGAATCGTCGGTGGATCGATAGCAACAAACGGGAGGGGGTCTCGATCGGGTTGGTCAACAAGCGTTTCTCCAATAAAGACTTCTTCAAGACCGGCGATACCAATAATCATTCCGGCTGTGGCTTCCTGAAGTTCGATTTGCTTCATTCCATCAAACGATAGGATTTTGGTAATTTTTGCAGAGTGGTGGGAGCCGTCTCCGTGAAGGCATGTAAATGGATCCCCTACTTTGATCTTTCCTGAGTTGATTTTTCCAAAGGCAATTCGGCCAACGTAGTCCGAGTAATCTAAATTTCCGACGAGCATTTCGAAGTGGCCTTCCAGCTTTGCCTCAGGAGGTGGGACGTTTTTTATGATGCAATCATAAAGAGCATCCATTCCCAGATTTCTAATTTCGTCAGTTAAGGTGCCATCCCACTGATCGGTGGAGTATCCATCGCGTGCGGATGCATAAATCACTGGGAAATCGAGCTGCTCGTCCGTTGCATTAAGGTCACAGAACAAATCAAACGTCATATCAAGAACCTCGTTTGGGCGAGCATTCTCCCGATCGATCTTATTAATAACAACGATCGGTTTTAGCCCGTTCTCCAAGGCTTTGCGTAAAACAAACTTGGTCTGGGCTTGAACACCTTCGAAAGCATCGACCAACAAAATACAGCCATCGATCATTTTCATGATTCGTTCGACTTCACCACCGAAATCGGCGTGGCCCGGGGTGTCAACAATGTTAATGCGAGTCTCTTTCCAAAGAATCGAAGCATTCTTAGCCCGGATCGTGATTCCTTTTTCCCGTTCTAGATCCATTGAATCCATAACCCGTTCCTCGACGGCCTGGTTTTCACGAAACGTTCCAGACTGGCGAAGGAGCTGGTCGACCAAAGTGGTTTTTCCATGGTCAATGTGTGCAATGATTGCGAGGTTACGTAAGTCGTTCCGCACCGTTATGTTAGTATCTGTAGTTGCCGTAGACATAGTTACTTTAAGATGAAGATAATGGATTCACCAATTCTGGGTTTTAATTTTTTAGCGGCTGAACTGTCCCGGATAGCAACCTCAAGTTCCTGGTCACTATTAACCAAAGCGAATAGCCGTTTTTTTGGCGCGGCAGCATAGGTGTTGACTAGGGGTAGAGTCAATGTTCTACGATGAAAAATTACTTTAACGAGTTTATCTTCAAATTGTTCGGGAAGATGCGTTCTGTGGATATTAGTGATCATGTTGCCCAAATGGTCCACATGGACGATTTTTCCGGTTATTTTGTTGCCGAGTTTTGTGGGTGCTTTTAAGTCAATCCGCATGAGTTTACCAACGGGTGTTCCTATTTCACTGAGTGAGGTTCCGCTGGCAAGGTGAGCCGCTATGGGACCAAAGATATCGCGTCCGGGGAATGTTGGGCTTGGTGGGTTCTTGTAATAGAATTCAGGCCGGTCGAGAATAACGGCTTGGGTAAGTCCCTCCTTATGAAGAACGTGTGAGAAAATGCCGTTATCTGGTCCAATATAGATTTTTCCTGAAGTCGTTTGAATGGCAATTCCAGGGCGTTCCGATTTAACTCCGGGATCTATTAATGCGCAGACGATACTGTTGGCCGGTAGCGTGGAGCTAGCTTTTTGGACTAAGTAGCTTGTTTCAAATATGTTATGGGTTTTTATGGTATGGCTTAGGTCGAGAATTCGGGTATCCGAGTCAATCGAAAGGATTGCACCCTTTATTTGGGGAACATAAGCGCCTGCATTTCCAAAGTCGGTAACAAGGGCCACGATAGGTCGCATCGAGTCACCAGATTGACAACTCACTCCAAAAGATGCGACCAGGATTAAGCAGATGAATAGGATAAGCCGAGCCTCGTTTTTCATGAGGCTGGATATTGATAAAAACTTTTAAAAACGCACGCCAGAAGTGAAAAAAGCCACCAAAATTCTACGTTCCATTTTACAGCTTCAAACAAAATTTAGGATTCCCTATTGGCTTTTTCCTATTTTGGTGGCAAGTACTAGTATCACCGTATATTACTTGGGGATAGATAATTAGGTAACTTAACAATATGTCGAACTCAGAAATACCAGAACATTTGCAATATCATGGTCAGGTGGGCGACACCGGATGTTTGACCGTTAGTGATCCTTCTGGGTATACAGCACAAATTTTCTTGTTAGACGGAGAATTGGTTTATGCAGAGACCGGGGAAGACTTTGGGATTACCGCCTTGTTTATCGCCATGACATGGGATGGAGCAACTACCTCGTGGCAAGGTGGAAAAAGACCTCCCCGACTTATCTGTCGCGAACCGTTCGATAGCTTGCTCTTTCAATTCGCCCAGCTCGAAGATGCTGGAACAACCGAAGCCTCAGCAATACGTGAACTCTATGGAGATTCCGGTGGAGCTAGCGAAGTTAAGCTTCTTGATCTTAACCAATACGCGATTTCATTTGAGGTGCTCAATTCCCCATTCAAAGGATTTGTGTTTTTCTTAGAAAAAGTTGAAACCCTTGTTGGAAGAATGGAAGATTGTGATGTCATTCTTCCAGATGCTTCCGTTTCGAGTCATCATTGTAAGATTGTTAAAGACACCAATCATATTCGAGTGATTGACTTGGGTTCCACGAATGGAACTCGAATTAATGGAGACTTGGTCAATGAGGCAATTCTTCAGGTCGGAGACGAATACCAAGTTGGTGCCGTGATGGTGACAATGCATGTTAAGTTGCGTCGCAACTTGGATAAATCCTCTCTCAAACAGCTCGAGTCTCAAGCTGTGGCGAAACAAGGAGCAGCTGCCGTACCTCGTTCGACGACCAAGCTCGATCCGAAAAAGCTGCGCAGAACAACCAGCAAAGTCGATGGTCCCATTACGTGGAAAAACCTCAGTTCCGCCGAATCAAAATCGGGCCGTCAAAGTTTGTTTGGCAATCTCTTCAAAAAGAAATAGATCTTATTGGTCTTCTAGCGGGGGATGTGGCTCAGGTGAGTCGATAAACTCCCAAAAACTAGGGTTATTTTGCAATTCCTCATCCTCTGAAAGCTGAGACCGGTAAAGAAAGTCCTTCATTGTATTTTTGTGGAGGACTCGTCGAATCAGTAGGCCTTTATCCTGTTTCTCGAAATAAATACGATAGTCATTCATTCGATATCGATAGATGACGCGTTCTCCTTTGTGGAGCGTGCCAAAACGATCTGGGTGTTCGCTAACAAAATCTGGAGTTAGGACCTGAAACTCGCTTAGAATTTCAATCTGCAGAGGCTTGGGGAGAAGTGCCATTTCAGCAGAGCTATTATCCGTAAACACAATCTGGAACATGAAATCATTGTCTGTCACTGAAGAGAAGATGCAAGATCGAGTTTTCTGCAACTTGACACCCCGGCGGGGACAACCATGATACCGGCGTGTTTTCGATGAATGCAGGGCAGTGTATTATAATGGGAGTTCCTGGCCCCCGTTTAACCGATGGGTTGCGTAAAATGATCCGGGAAGTCCAACCCGGGGGATTTATCTTGTTCGCCCGTAACCTTGAGTCTCCCGAGCAAACCTTTGAGTTGGTGGCTGAACTAAATCAGCTATGTGAAATTCCTCCTGTTGTAACGATTGATCAAGAGGGAGGGCGGGTTGCTCGTTTGAAGTCGTTTGCAGGAGAACCCGTTTCTGGTTATCAATTGGCTTTATCCGGTCGAGAAGACTGGGCTGAACAGCACGGGGTTTTGACTGGAAAACTTCTCAAGCTATTCGGTTTTAATCTCAATCTTGCGCCGGTTATTGATTATTCTCTTTCAGAAGAACGCGATAACTCTTTGCGCGGTCGCTGCTTGGGTAGATCTCCCGAAGAAGTAGTAAAAATGGCGGGAGCCTTCCTCAAGGGAATGGAGGACGAAGGAGTTCTCGGCACGGTAAAGCATTTTCCAGGATACACATTTTGTGAGAATGATCCGCACGCGGATTTGCCCAAGATTACTCGTTCTCGGGAACGAATGGAACAAGACGAACTAGGTGTTTTTAAGCATTTTCTCAAAGATGCATCATCTGTGATGGTAGGGCATGGACATTTCACCTATTGGCATGAGGAGTCGTTTCCAGCGTCACTTTCTCCTACGATCGTGGGAGATCTTCTGCGCAAGGATTGGCAGTATTCGGGTTTGGTTATGACGGATGATTTGGAGATGGGGGCGATTGCTACTCGCTTTGGGAGTGCAGATTCGTCGCGAAGAGCCATCGAAGCAGGAAATGACATGCTGTTAATCTGTCACAATCCTGCTTGCGCGCTACTAGCCCGCGAGGAATTAGAAAATATAGATTCATCTATCATCGAATTAGTGTTTAACCGAATTGGAGCATTTAAAGACCGGCTTCTGGTGAACCCAGAAAGTTGGCACGAAGCAGAATTTGCTGAACTCAAAGAGAAAACCGGACAGTTGAGGGAAGCCGTATGCGGCGCGATCTCGGTCTAAACTAAGAAAGCATAGAATTCATATGGCAGAAGCGCTTACAAAAGAACAGGTAAATAATCGTCTTGCGTCGTTAACCGGTTGGGATCAAAACTCAGATGGAAAACTGGCGAAAGAGTTTGTTTTTAAAACGTTTGTTGAAGCATTTTCATTCATGAGTGCTGTAGCACTGGAAGCTGAAAAAATGAATCATCATCCAGAATGGTTTAATGTTTATTCCAAGGTCCAGATTTTTCTCATTTCGCATGACGCCAGTGGAATAACGGACCGCGATTTCAAACTTGCGGAAAAGATTGAAGAACATGCTTCAAAAAACTGAAGGTCACTGAAATGAACTCTCTGATTATCTATGACTGTGATAGCACGTTGAGTTCGATCGAAGGAGTAGATGAGCTGGGGCGTTTGAAAGGGGAGGAAGTTCGCCGCCAAGTGGAGGACTTGACGAATCAAGCAATGGGTGGATTCATTGAACTCGAAAATGTATTCGAGAAGCGAATGGAGCTCATTCGCCCGACTCAACATGAGCTGAACCAAATTTCCAAGCTATACCAAGAAACGCTAGCTCCTGGTGCCCAAGAAGTCATTGACCAGCTTAAAGAGGACGGGTGGCTACAGGCGGTAGTTAGTGGCGGATTGTTCCCTCCGGTGAAACATCTCGCAAGCTACTTAGGGATTAGTGAAGTGATGGCGGTTCCTGTTGAGTTTGATGTTTCTGGAAATTATGTAGGATTCCAAGCCGATTATTATACGGCTCGATCAGGAGGTAAGCCGGAGTGTGTTCGTCTTCTCAAAGAGCGGTACGATGTCGATTATACAGTAATGGTTGGAGACGGTGTCAGTGACTTGGAAACGCAATCCGAAGTAGACCTTTTTGTTGGATTTGGAGCATTTGTTGAGCGTGAAAAAGTTCGCGAGCAATCCGATGAATTCATTCGAAGTTTTGCTGAACTTCCTGACATCCTAGCTAAAAGAAGAGCGAAGGCTTAAGATGTTCTCCGGTGAGTGTGAGATAGTGATTTTGGAGCTGCTGCTTCTCTTCTGAACTTTTTAGTTTTCTGAGTCCACGACGAGCCGCTTTTCGTCCAGCAGGTATATTCCCCATATGTGTAATCAATACATCTAACATTCCAAGCCAACAGGTGAGGTCACGAGGGTGAATTTTCGAAATTTTTTCGTATTCCGTGAGTGCTTCGCCAAAACGTCCTTCGGAAATATACCATTCGGGAAGCTTATAGAGAGCTGGTGGCGTAGTTTCAGAATTCCCTGGAAAAAGTAGTGAGTCGATTGCCAGTAGCCCCGCTCGAACTAAGAGAATCAAAACAATACCGCCAGCAAGAGCAAAGAAAATCGATCCTAAAAAGGCAAGGCCTAGGTGAGTGACTTCTCCGGATGGTCCATCGATCCCGAAGTGAACACATGTGGATCCTAAAAGAAGTAGACCCAAAAAAAGCAGCAATGCCTTTACGAGGGACATGCTGCTAGTTTGAGCTTCGAATCGTTCAAAGCAAAGAAAAATAGCGTTTGTTAGTTGAGTGCCTTTCCTTTGAAGCCGCCTTTACGCCAGCCTTTAAATTTTTCTGCGATCTCTTTGTCGACCTCTTTTAGAACTTCAAAAGACTTCATTTCCAAATAGTAACCGGAAGTTGCAGGGTGTTTCGGGTCGCGTTTTGCTTCTTTAATTTTTCCGGACACTTTGACTAGCGATCCACGTTTGAGTGTTCCCAATGTCATTTTGACACTTTCTTCTTCGGCAATGACGGGAAGCTGAGTTCCGCCAACAAGAACGATGACTTCATCGTCTTCATCAAAGCCAGATTTTTCCAAAAACGGAGGAGGATTCTTGGTGAATCCTCCATAACGGCCTTGATAGTTCACCTTATCATTTTTGTATTCATCCAGATCTAGGAGAATTTTTTTAAGCTCCACCTCACCAATGTCTTTGGCTAAAGCTTGTGGTATTAGATTGATGGTGAAGAGCGCGACGATGAAGTAGATGATTGCTTTCATGAGATAATTCAACTTTCGCGATCTGTGAAAGTTGCGATCTTTCTACCAGCAATGATCAATTATTCGTCGTCAGGGTGCTTATAAATTGCCGAAATGACTGTACCAGCAATGGTCATTTCTAGGAGGATTCCAATCATCCAATAACCGACGAGACCCATGGGATAGAGAGCGAATGGAATCATAGTGATGTAAGAACCCACGTACATGCATCCGATCAGGAATCCATAAACGACACCCCAAAGAAGGCTTCCTGAGTGAATCTTAAATCGTGACCAGAGTGCCGTCATAGCAATCGTGATAAATAATAAGCCGAACGGGTGGTAGAACCACAGCTCCTGAGTTTCCGCTTCGGTTCTCCAAAGTGACGAGTTTTGCTCATAGATTCCAGCTAGAACTTTCCCATGGAAAATGAATTCAAATACATTGAAAAAGATCCAGGTGGCAACTACGGTAACTATAAATCTCTTCCAGTTCATGGGAGTAAAAATAACCCATAACCGGTTTTTGAAAAGAGAAGAACTCTAGATAATTTTAAATTTAGTCCGCGTTTGGAAGGTGTTCTTTAATGACGATAAATAGTATCGCTTATTCTGGGTGCGCTCTAGCTACCATAGATCCGTTTCGCTTTTGGGACGAGGCAGGGGGTGATGTTTATATTCTCTTTTGGGGACTGGTAACTTTGGGCGTTACTTGGGTGATTTACCGTTATTGGAAATATTTGGAAGAAAGCAACGAAGAATAAAGGGCCTCATTTGGAGTGCTTTTCCTTAAAATCGAACGGATTACTGTTCAACTCGTCGAGCAAAGCTTGAAATCAGAGTTTGCATTCGTTTTCGAGACAGATGAGGAGCGATCAGCATGAGAACCAAAAGCATCACGATGGAAGTAATAGTCGATGCCTCGGGAACGACATAGTTGATATCGTATAATCCTATATATTGGAAGCCTTGAGCATTGTCCCAGTTTCTCCAACGGAAACTGACTTGGTCGACCGTTGTTGACCCATAGTCTGCCGAGATGTTTCCAAAACTTTCATCTGGTTCGGCATTATAGAAATCCACGGGATTTCCTCCTCCTGGATTTCTACCTTGGATTCGATTTCCCGCCCCATTGAGCTGGTTGTAGCTACTGTTTGTCAAAGTGGCCGACGTGACAACCTGGCTACCGTTATTGAAACCTCTAAACTGATCGACTCGATCGCGCCAAATTCCACTCCAGGTATCAACATCGAATATATCAAAGTTTACATTTTGAACACCATCCGTGTAGTTAAAGTCAATGGTGACGATGATAGCATTAGAACCACGGGTGCCACCTACGTGATCTGCTGCTAAGTAGAGGGTCTGTTGACTTGCTCCTTGTCCCCTGTGATCAGGGTGGAGTCGTTTACCGGATCGGCTAATGTCCCTCCACCTGTCGTTGAGATTGTAATCGTAATATCATTTCCCGGATTACTAGGGTCGATATCAAAGGATTGTGTCGTATTACCGGAAATCCAATTAACACTATTCCAATCCAGTGTGATACCCAATGC
>JBCCKK010000012.1:0-23871 GCA_039027395.1 Verrucomicrobiota bacterium
GCAGCCTTTACCTCTTTTGCGGGCTCTGCAGGTTTCGGCTTGGGAGGTTTTGGAACTATATTTGGAGGTAGCGGAATATCGCGCTTCTCTGATGAGGCTATTGGCTTAAAGTCCGGAACTGTGATTTTGGGCCCGGGCTTCGGAGTTAGGCTTAAGGGCTTCTCCAACGAGGGTGCTTTATAGGCAACAGGTTTAAATGCAGGTTTCGGCGACGGGGGCTTGATTTTAAGTTCAGGAGCCTTCTTTTGTTCGATTTTAGGCAGCTTTGGGAATGCCTTTTCCGCAGGTTTAGGAAGTGGTTTAGATTCAGGTTTCGGTGTCTCCGTTATTTTACTCTCGGCCTGAACTTGAGATTCTAAAGCTTTCGGCTTAGTCACCGAAGGAACTGGAGGTTTAGCTTCAGCTAGCGGAGCAGGCTTGGGTGCCTTTGGTTTGGGAACCGGTGGCAGTTTAGGTCTGGAAACGATTTGAGTCTGAATTTCCTCAGCGGGAATCTTCTTCGTGAGGACTGGCTTCGTATCTGACTCCACATTTTTCTTGTCAGCTTCGCTTTGCCCAGGAGAAGTCGATTTTGCAGCCGTAGGATTTGTTTGAGCTTGCTTCGCATCTGATATCTGCTTCGGCACTGGCGGTAGTTTTGGAGCCAATGGCTCAGGCCTCTTGGATCCAGATTGCTTCGCAAGAATTTCCGAAGGTTTCGGAGGTGTTGGTGGGATTGGCGGAGTTGGTTTTTCTGCCGATGGCTTTGCGTCGGGAGGCAGGACAACCGTTTTTATCGCATCAATCTTCATGGTCCGGTTTTCAGAACCTTTGGCCGGGAGTCCCTGTCCGGGTGAAAGCACCATCGTCTTTTTGGGACTCTCAAGCTTGGGCATCTGTTTCGGTCGTTGTTGCGGTGGACGCTGAGGTTTATGCTCTTTTTCTTCTTCTAAATGTTTACCCCAGTCCGGCTCTTCAGGAATATCGACCGCAGTCTGACTGGTTGCATCGTCTCCAGATGCTACGTCTTTAACTTTGAAATTCTTGAGAAAGGAACTTTCGCCTTTGCGCTTCGGCTCATTCCCCTCGCTAGCCGTTTCTACCGGTTTCTTGGATTTCTTGGAAAAAATCGAACCAATTTTTGAGATCAAGGAAGATTTCCCCTCAGTCCCTGATAGGGGCTCGGGTCGAAGCGGCTCCGGTGCTTTCTTTGGATTAGGCTCTTCCATTGTCTTTTCTTGCTGAGAGTATCAGCTCATTGTGTCATCCAAATCTACAAACGGACTCTTTTTTCGGGGTATGATCCCAAAACCTTGAGCCACAGTGTGTTTTGTTGGATTTCACGTAAAGCATCACTTAAAGGAGGTTGCTGGCTATGGCCCTGAACATCAACAAAAAACAGATATTCCCCAGGTTTATGTGAAACGGGTCTCGACTCGATTTTATTCAGATTTAAGTCAAATTCCGAGAAACATCGGAGAATGCGCCCTAATGCACCTACCTGGTGGGAAACTGCAAAAATTAGACTCGTTTTATCTGCTTTTGTAGGGGCAGGCATCTCCCGGCTCATTATGAGAAATCGAGTCAGATTTTTTTCAACATCCTGAATATGGCTTTTCAGGATTCGGAGACCGTAGAATTCAGCGGCAAACTTGCTGGCGATTGCTCCAGATCGTGCCTCTGACTTGCAGCGGCGAGCCCCTTCCGAAGTGCTTGATACCTCGACGTATTCTACTCCAGGATAATTGTTAAGTAACCATTGGCGACATTGCCCGAACGCCTGAGGATGAGAATAGATTCTTTCAATCTTCGTCGTACGTTTCGCACACATGAGACCGTGGGAAATCCTGAGATGCATCTCTCCACAAATATTTAGATCACTACGGACTAAAGCATCTAGTGAAGCACTTACTCCACCTTCGATCGAGTTTTCAATAGGAACCACTCCGGCATCGGCCTCTTCTCGAGTGATTGTCTCGAAAATATGCGGAATCGTCGCACACGAAAGATAACAATCCGACTTTCCAAATCGCTCCAGTGCTGCCTGGTGACAATGGGTCGCTTCTGGACCAAGATAGGCAATTTTAAGTTGCTTCTGTTTAAGCCTTGAAGCAGAAAGAATCTCCCGAAAAATTGCGCGTAGTGCTTCGGGAGGTAGAGCGCCCTTGTTCTTTTTTTCGAGCTCTCGCATCAATACCTCTTCTCGGTCAGGAGCAAATACAGCTTTACCAGAAGCGCGTTTAATTTGGCCTACCTCCGCACTTAAGCGGTTTCGTCGATCTAATAAAGCCAGCAGCTTTTCGTCGATTGTATCAATCTGCTTGCGTATTTCCTGCAGGCTCTTCTTTTTCTTCATGGCGTTCTTCAATTAGCTCTGGCTGTTCTTCACTTCCCTCTTCCTCGGGCTGCGGCAATGACACGCGTTTGAGCTCCTCAGAATTCGGGAGGTTTTCAAGATCTTTCAATCCAAAATGTTCGAGAAAATAGGGAGTCGTCTCGTATAGCAGAGGACGTCCTGGCACTTCAGCCCGACCTGCGACTCGAGCGACACCCCGATCGACCAGTGTTTCCAGAACTCCACCGGTGGCTACCCCCCGAATTGCTTCGATTTCTGCCCTAGAAATTGGCTGCCGATAGGCAATCACAGCTAACGTCTCCAGAGCTGGTTGGCTCAGTCTAGAGGGCTTCGCATTCGGTTCGTAGGGCAACCGAGCCCAAAACTCAACTTCGGGCCGAGTTGCTACCCGATACCCTCGACTTACCTCCTGAATCATGACGGCCGTATCTTCAAGCCGTTTATTCAGCTCATTAATTGAACTAACAATATCTTCGAGATAAATTGAGTCAAAGCCTAACCCCTCCCCAGCTTCGTTTAACTGGGCCAAGCCCTTGTTTATCAATTTAACAAGCTCATCAGCGCTCAATGCACGATTCGCTGTAAACAAAATTGCCTCTAAAATTTTCGTTTGCTCATTCATTGTGCGCTTTGACGATCTCAATTTCGCCGAATACGTCGATTTGAATCGCTTTAATCTGCTTTAGCCGGATCAATTCCAAGACTGCAAGAAATGTGACTACAATTTCACCTCGGGTGCTGGTTTCTCGGAACAGTGTTGTGAATGCGATCTTCTTTTCTTGATCAATCCGTTCTAGAACATATTCGATTTTCTCACTGACCGTAAATTTGTCTTCGTAAATCTCCCGAAACCCGCTTCGTTCCTGAGCAGCTTGAAGAATTTGCTGAAATGCGCGAACCAGATCGATCACTTCGACTCTCCCCAGACCAGGCTTGGATTTCGGCTTATGTTGCCGCTCAGAAATCTGACGATAGAAAACTTTCTCTTGATCGAGCGCGCGCTGCTCAAGCGATTCAGCCGCTTCTTTAAACTTCTTATATTCGACTAGCTGTCGGATCAGCTCCCAGCGAGGATCCTCTTCTTCCACATCCTCTTCAGGCGGCTGCTGGTCCACCGGCAGCAACGTCCTGCTTTTGATATAAACAAGGTTGGAAGCGACCACAAGAAACTCCCCGGCTACCTCGAGGTCCATTTCTTCGAGCCGCTCGAGATAAGCTAAATACTGATCTGTAATTTTACCTAGTTCTACCTCATAAATGTCGACCTCTTCCTTTTTAATTAGATACAAAAGAAGGTCCAAGGGCCCTTCGAAAACGGGACGATGGACCCGCCAGGGATCGGTCTCTGGATTTAATGTCGACATGAACAAATGAGGCTAACGGATTCCAACCGCTTGGCGAACTTGTTCTAAAGTAGTTTTTGCGGTTTCTCGAGCTCGAATTTCCCCTTTTTCTAAGACTTCAAGCCAGTATCCATCCTCTTTGACGATCTCCTGTCTTTTCTCCCGCATCGGCTCGAAATAGGTCCATAACAGCTGAAATAGTTGCTTCTTAAGATCGCCGTAGCCAACCCCTCCCTTTT
Source organism: Verrucomicrobiota bacterium (assembly GCA_039027395.1). GTDB lineage: Bacteria > Verrucomicrobiota > Verrucomicrobiia > Methylacidiphilales > JBCBYL01 > JBCCKK01. Next base: position 3,918 of record JBCCKK010000012.1, read on the forward strand.
CCATGGCAGCTCGCATCTCATCAATAGCATTTCCATTTCCAACCGCATCGGCGATTTCCAACAGTATTGAGTCTTCAATCGGCTTCGGGTCTTCGACCGGTGTCGAGTCGGTTTTAATCGACATGATACGCTTTCGGAAGGTTTTTTCTTCAGCAAAGATTTCAACCGTATTGTTGTACGACTTTGACATTTTTTGCCCATCCGTCCCCGGCAGGACCGCAGTTTCTTTACGAATCTGCGGCTCGGGAATCTTGAAAACCTCACCGTAAGTATCATTAAATTTCTGAGCCAAATCACGGGCCACTTCGAGATGCTGTTTTTGATCCTTACCAACAGGGACCAATTCAGCCTGATAGAGCAGAATATCGGCTGCCATCAAAACGGGGTAAGCAAAGAGTCCGTGGCTTGGAGTAATACCTTTTGCCAGCTTATCTTTATAGCTCGTGCACCGCTCTAGGAGCCCCATAGGGGTTAACGTTGAGAGGTACCAGGCAAGCTCATGAACTTCTGGAATTGCACTTTGCCGAAACAAAACTGTTTTTTCGATATCGAGGCCGCATGCAATAAAGTCGATTACTGCCTCTTTCACATTTTGGCGAAGTGCTTCTGCGTCCTGGAGTGACGTCAAAGCGTGATAGTCTGCTATAAAATAGTAGCATGAATGTTGGTGCTGCAACTCGACTGAAGGCTGCATCATTCCAAAATAGTTGCCGATGTGAAGAATTCCCGATGGTTGTATGCCCGATAAGACCCGCATAGTAAGGAAATGCCAGAGGAAGCGCAGGCTTTCCAGAACTAATTCCCTTCTGCCCCAATTTTTCGTAAAAAAACCGCTTAATCACTGATTGTGATTAACTTGACGGAACTCGTGTAGGCTATATTGCTTTTCCGCTAGAAATACGCTACCACATTTCGTTGCATGGAATTACACGAGGCATACCAACATTGCACTTATCTAGCCCGGCACCATTATGAGAATTTCCCGGTTGGACGTCTAGTGCCCAAAGCAATCCGCCCTCATGTCCATGCCGTTTATGCTTTTGCCCGAACTGCCGACGATATCGCTGATGAGGGATACATTGACCCACGTAGTTTGGGAACACCAGCTGCGAATAAGGAAGTAATGACTCAAAACGAAAGGCTTGCGGCTATGCATAGCTTCCAAACAGACCTTGAAGCCTGCGTCGCAGGAAACGGCCAAGGTCGTCCTGAACACGATTGGATTTTTATTCCGCTGGCGGATACGATTCGAAAATTTGAGCTACCTCCTCAACTGTTTCGCGATCTCCTTTCCGCTTTCGAGCAAGATATTGTGAAAACCCGTTACCAAAGCTTTGATGAAGTAACCGATTACTGTAAACGCAGTGCTAATCCGATCGGACGCCTGGTCTTACTCCTACACGGCTACCGAGAAGCGAAACTTCACGAAATGTCGGATCATATCTGCACGGGCCTCCAATTGGCAAATTTCTGGCAGGACGTCTCTATAGACCTCGGAAAGGATCGAATCTACATTCCCATTCAAGATCAAGAAAGGAACGGAATCTCAGAAAAGACTCTGTTTTCAGGCGATGCCAACCCTGGATATATCAGCTGTATGCAAGATATGGTGGAGCGGGCATGGACTTTCTTTCGGGCTGGTCGGAACCTTCCTCGCTACCTACATTTCCCTTTGAATTGGGAAATTCGGCTGACTTGGCTAGGTGGGACAAAAATTCTCAAGAAAATTGAAGAGCAAGATTTCAATACGCTTCTAAAACGACCCAAGTTAAGAAAAAGAGACTTTATCTCACTCGTTCCCTATGCCCTCTTCAGTCGATAATCTACCGCAGCTAGAGGCCTCCAGCCAGGCTATTACTGAACAAAGCGGTTCGAATCTGGCCTTCTCATTCATTTCCCTACCCAAAGAGAAAAAAGACGCAATGTCTTCCTTCTATGCATTCTGTCGAATTGCAGACGACATTGTGGATGAGCAAACGATACCTATTGAGCAACGCGCGGGCCGGATTGATGCGTGGCGCAACGAAATCGAATCATGCTATAATGGAACTCCAAGGACAACTCTCGGCTCCGAGCTCAAAAAAATCATTGATCGATACTTAATTCCACCTACTCCTTTTTTCGAGATTCTCAACGGGGTCGAAATGGACCTCACCAAAAATCGATATGAAAACTTCGAGGAGCTCGAAACTTATTGTTACCGGGTCGCATCCGCCGTTGGCTTGGTCTCCATAGAAATTTTCGGATATCAAGATATCAAAGCCCGTGAGTATGCCATTGCGCTAGGAATGGCATTTCAATTGACCAACATTCTCAGAGATGTTGGCTACGATATCATCGAATACGATCGAGTCTATCTGCCTCAGCAAGAGCTCAAAAAATTTGGGGTTACCGAAGACAATCTTCGAAACAATGAAGCAACTTCAGACCGTCACCGTTTGCTTCTCTTTCAATACAACCGTGCCAGTCACTATTTCCACAAAGCAGCACGTTTGCTACCCCGCGAAGATCGTTCTAATTTCATTGCTGCAGAAGTTATGACTGAAATTTATTTCGGTCTCCTTCAAAAATTAAAAAGACGAAATTTCCCAATCAACGCAATCCCGACCCGACTCAACAAATTCGAGAAGCTTACCCGACTATGGTCAGCTTACCGCCGAGGCGCGCATATTAACAATACCTACACAACTCCACCACAAAACGTGTGTGTGATTGGGAGCGGCTTCTCAGGCCTTTCCGCAGCTTTCCACCTTGCCCGCGAGGGACACAAAGTTGATTTGTATGAAGCTAAGTCCTACATCGGTGGAAGGGCCCACAGTTTTCAAGAACCCAAGCACCAACTCCATCTCGACAATGGACAGCACATTCTCATGGGATGCTATCGGTATTGTATGACGATGATCGAAGGACTGGGCGTTAAAGACCGGCTTGATTGCCCGGAAGCTATTGTAGTCCCTTACATCAATCGGAAACTCGAGAGAACGTGCCTCGATTCCGGAAGGTTCCCTTCTCCCTTTCATCTCCTAGGTGCTCTTTGCACCTTCAAAGAAGTTTCTTGGCGGGACAGAGTTCCCATGATTTTTTTCGCAACAATGGTGCGGTTAGGCTCAAAACCCAAGAAGTCCGAGACCGCTAAAGAGTGGCTCGACCGCTTCAATCAAAGTGATAATGCGATCCGGGCCCTCTGGGAACCATTCTGTATCGCTGCACTTAATGAACCGTTAGAAACAGCAAGTGCAAAACTCCTCCATCAAGTCCTGGTTCAATCACTTTTTGGAAACAAAAAGGACTCGTCAATCTATCTAGCTAATGTTGGTCTGAGCGATTTGTTTATGCCAGAAATTGAATATCTAATTGAAGCAACCGGAGGTGCACTGAACACCCGGGAAGGTGTCAAGTCTTTCGAATTCGATGGCAATCAGATCAGATGCGCTAAAACAACCCGTGATAACGAAATTCATGCTGACACTTATGTCTCAGCGGTATCGTGGAAAGCTTTGAAAGCTCTGTTACCTGACAGCGAAGCAATCGCAAAGCAAACATCCCAAATCGAATCCGCTCCGATCTTAGCTTTACACCTTTTGACGGATTGCAACATCACAGACGATGCTTTTGTTGGCTTGCTCGATTCTCCTGTTCACTGGATCTTTAATCGCTCTAGCCAACTGGATAAGGATGATGATCGATTCCTCTATTCTGTGATTATCAGCGCTGCCTATGAAGCAGGTCATTTATCATCCAGAGAGCTCGAGAGTTTGGTTTGGAAAGAGATCAATCATTACTTCCCACACACAGTCAACGGTGCAATCCAACATTCCGTGCTTTATCGATCGTTAGATGCCACTTTTGCAGCTCGCCCTGAAACAGAGCCACTCCGCCCAACCACTGAGACCCCCTGGAGTAATTTGTATCTCGCAGGTGATTGGACCAACACAGGACTTCCCGGAACTCTCGAAGGTGCAGCTATGAGCGGCTTTCGTGCAGCGACTGCACTCCGAAGGGTTGGAAATAATTAGGTAACTACCCGGCCGCCATGACGGACACTCCCCAGCCCATTCATTGGAAAGACTGGAAGATCTATCATTTCGATGAAATCGATTCGACAAACGAGCAAGCGAGAAATCACTCGCCTTGGACCGTAATCGTTGCTCAAACACAAACCGCAGGGAGAGGCCGCCACGGAAGACGGTGGACTTCAGACTCTGGAGGACTGTGGTGTTCCGTCGTGCTTCCAACCCCTGGGAACATTGATCGTTGGGAACTCTTGCCACTTGTTGTTGGCCTTTCTGTAATCCGAACTCTGAAAGCACTCGATATCAGTGCTCGTATGAGGTGGCCAAACGATGTTTTGGTCGATGACAAGAAACTTGCCGGTTTGCTGTTAGAACGGCATCGAAAGGAACATGTAATCGCTGGAATAGGTATCAACCTTTTCAATAATCCAGATTCATCAGATAAAACGCTACGGGGGACTACGATTCGTCTTGCCGATGTGACACCTAGCCCACCGAGCCTAGATGACTTTTTGTGCCGGATCCTAGCTCATGTAAAGGAGGCCCACCGTGAACTATTGGAATCCGGTCCAGCCAAGATTTTCAGAGAATTGAATCAAATGTGGGGCGAGCTCCCTACTCAAGTTGAACTTTTCATAAATGACGCCCGCTTAATTGGAGAATTTTTAGGAATCACGGAATCTGGACACCTAAGGTTTAGGTCCAACTCGGAGAGCGAAGAATGCTTCCCTCCTTCCAAGATATTACGCTTAGTTGAGCTCGATCAAAAAAGCTAACATCTATCCTGTAGCTTCAGGTTGGGCCTCTACATCGATTGCAAATATTTTTAGAGGCTCAGATTTCCCTTTCACCTCACAAGGAGGCATCTCAGTTCCAACGAATAAATGCTTCACCTCTTCGTAGACCTCTCCCGAAACAAGTAGATTCTTACCCAGTTTCTTACAAAGACCTTCTATCCGTGATGCTGTATTAACGGGATCTCCGATCACCGAATACTCCATTTGCAATTCGTTACCAATATTCCCAGCAACAACTTCGCCTGTATGCAAACCGACGCCTATTTTTACCGGTGCGGCACATCGATCAGACCATCGTTCATTGAGGTCACCTAAGCGCCGAAACATTGAACTCGCTGTCCTCACGGCGCGAATAGAATCACCTCCTGGCTGTTCATCGGGATACGGAGTTCCAAATGTTGCCATAACGGCATCGCCGATAAATTTGTCGAGAGTGCCTCCAAACTCAAATACGGAAAGAGTCATCTCTGTCCGAAACTCCGTTAACCAGGCAACCAACAACTCTTCGTCAATGGTTTCGCAGAGAGCTGTGAAACCACGAATATCCAAAAACAGGACCGTCACCTTCTGACGACGAGCGTGTTGGACCTCTTCAGGGCGCCTCGTAATTTCGTCCACAACCGATGGAGAAAAATAGCGGGCAAGCACGGACCTTTGGGCCTCTGCTTCACCAATCCTTGCGATCATGTGCAATGATTGACGGATCGAGAAAGCTGCTACCAAAGCTACTCCAATGAACACCACGGGCCTTCCCAGCAAAACATCGGATACAACGAGACTTTCCCCTAATACGTAATCTCTCCAATGATTGGTCTCTTGAAATCCAATTATCCAGGTCCAAAGAATAAAGCTGCCGTAGACTAGAAGCACAAGCGTCAAAGCAGCAGTAATAAGTCGCATGCGGTATTGAAGGATTGGCGCGACAATCACTAGGGCAAAGAAGTATAAGGACGGATTTTTCAGCGCAAAAGCTGGAGCATCTGCGGCTTTGTAAAGTGTCCAGAAAACGATTATCACCGTGACAACGAAGACATCCATAACAACGACCAAATACCGGAACGCTTCTCTAGAACGAGCAAAGTCTCCCTTCAAAACTATCGAATGGGCAATGGTAATCCCGAAGTAGATGGCAAATGCAGAAAGGTTGACTGCAATTCCGGCAGGAACTCCGGCCTGCAGAACAATCGCAAGTGTAGGACCAAGTGCTAGTAGTCCGAAAAAATAGCGAACCCGATTGGTAATCTTTTCGCCCTGTAATTCTTCTTCTTGAAGAATTTTCTTTGCCGTTCGCGTTAGAGCAATCGGAGCAAAGAAGCTATTGAGAATACGATAAGCCTTTCCCATACATATTTATCTACTTCAGATAAACCAACCGAGGCTCACCCTTCTGAGCTCTCGTAGGCGACCTTCCCGAAACTCGCTCGAACGTTTCTGTTCGACCGAACCAACCGATCAGTCGATATCCCCTCACTCTAAGATTCCCGACCTCGTCTTGCCAGATAAAAGCGTCGTAAGTCGCTCCGTCCGTGGGATCATAGATTGTCCCTCCTTCCCAGTGTGTTTCACCTTCGTTCCACCGAAATCCTTGCATCACATGCATACCCAAAACCCTTTGCTTCCGCTTGGCTACATCTTTGTTTTTCTTGTCGAGCATGTGTTCTGACTTGGGCTTGATGGCAATTACTTGAACTTTCAACTCACCTTTCTCAACGTAAGCCTTTAGCTTCCCATCGCCTTCGCCAAGCATCCAATACACACCTTCTACGGGATGGGCTAGGCCAATCTCACTACATAGCCCGATTAAAACCACACCCACCGCTATCAACCTCAAATCTAGACCGAAAAAAGTAGAATACTTAGAATTGCTTCGCTTCATAATTGAAGTATCCGATGTGTAAGCAAAGGCAGCAAGACCAAGTTATAATATTAGTAAATAGGTTGGAGTCGTATTAGTCTGTACGTATGAACATATTTTGTTCTAAATTCAATATTGAACTAAAAATGTTCATATTGACAAATAGAACCAAAATAGTTCATCTTTGATATCTGTAATGCCACGCAAAACTAAAAACTACCTCGTAGTTATCGGAGACGTTGTTTCGTCCAAAAAGATTCCTCAACGCGGATCACTTCAACGCCGTCTATCAAAAGGTCTTCAACACCTATCATCTTCGATGTCGCTAATTTCACCATATACGATTACATTAGGCGATGAGTTCCAAGCTGTTTACGGCTCAGGCAACGATCTCTTTCGAGGCTTGTTTACCATTCGCAAGCTCCTTTATCCTCAAACATGCCGTTTTGCTCTGAGCATTGGATCAATCACAACAGCAATTAACCCACGCCAAGCAATCGGCATGGATGGTCCTGCGTTCTATGATGCACGTGCCTCAATCGAAATACTAAAAGCAAAAAAAGATCTGATAGCCCTCACAGGTCTCAGCCCTCAGCCTCAAAATATCCTTAAATCAACGCTTCCGCTTTTGTGGTCCAGCACGGACACTTGGAAACTTAATCGTCTGAATATAATGATAGGACTCTTGGAAAAGAGATCTATCGATTCCCTAGCAGAGTCTCTGGACCTGGAAACCCGCTCAGTTTACAAGAATATTCAAGAGGGAGACCTAAATCGCTGGCACGAATGGGTTCACACGGTAGAAGAAACCATCGCAGACTTTCTGTAACACTCAAAACATGTCTCCTTCACTAATATTTTTCACGGCCTTCCTCCTAGGCCGCTTTTTATTCATGTCTGAAGAAAAGGCATTTACTAAATCAAGGCTACTTTTAAAGAGTACTGTAGAGATCCTGATTCTACTCGGACTCTTCGGGCCCACTGAACTAGGATTGCTTGCCTGCACACTGGTAGTTTCTTTAAATACGGTCGTCGTTGGCCATGAATGGATCTGTAAATCGTCAAGTGCTGCGATTCGCTGCGCAACGCTTCTCATTGGGTTAGTTCTAGGTTTCCTCATATTCTGGGGTTATCCAGATAGCGTAATCTCGTTTTCAGCTGCCTCCGCATTAACAACTACCCGGCTTTCTATTATCTGTAGTATCCTCCTGTGTATCCGCGAATGTAATTTCGTAATCCGCTGGTTCTTCGAGCAACAGCAGCTTGTAGAAAAACTCGAAGATCCGGAACCCAAAACTAGAAATGGTCGTATCATTGGAAATCTTGAACGTCTCCTTCTTCTATTTTTCCTCTGGCAAGGAGCCGCTATTGCCGCGACGTTCATCGTCGCTGTGAAAGAACTCGCACGTTTTAAAAAAAATGGAGGAAGAACAGGCATTTGCCGAGTATGTAATTATTGGAACATTCCTGTCGATCCTCCTTACCCTTGTCATCTACGAGCTCAGCCGCTGGGCAGCGACTTATCTTTAGCACAAAGCAACCTTTCAGCCTACTCTTGCGTTGTCGCTTCTGGACTCGACGTGGTCTTCAGATGATCCGTCTTCAACAACTAAATTTTTATAACTATTTTCCCCTAATACAATTGGCAAACCTGTTTAACAGCTGCCACGTGAGCTTCAATTCGAAGTGCTAGCTCACGACTACTAGGCGTTTCTAAGGTAAAGCTTATGTCGGTGTGGTAACTACACAGATAGAGAGCTTCTGGCCAATCTGGACGATCTAAGACGTCAGGCGTTTTCGTAATAATCCCCGCATCAGCCGTATGCCCATCAATTACCGTGCTCCGATCAATTGGAATCTGACGCGCTAATTCAGAAAGGACAACTCGAGCTCTTGATTCGAGCCCACTCCTGTTTAAATGATATAAATAAACTCCTTCTGCTTCCCAGTCTTCATGCAAACAGATGGCAACGTCAAACTTTGGTAACCGCTGCAAAATCGATATGTGACTTGCAACCTCTTCAGAATTTAGCGCCTTATAGTCACGATTTAGATCAATCCCCCGGTGATTCTCACGGCTGATATTATTAAATCCACTTGCGTTAAGCATGGGGAACATATAAACATCCCAACCTGCAAAGAAAGACTCATCGTTTAGCAAATCCAAACATGCTAACGGACCTGCAGGTTCATCACCATGGATCCCTGCAGAAATATAGATGGATCGTTTAGGCAGATATTCTGAAGATCTTTGAAACCAGTAAGTATCACCAATCAAAGGATCTCGATACTCAATTCTATGTGTTTTCCAATATCTGGATAGGCCAACGGCCCTAAGGTTTTCCCAGAATTGATTGATATAAAGCGGGTCATTTTTCATTTGGAAACCTCGAGTTCAATAAAGTCTCCTGAATAGGTGAGATAGATTCCAGTTTGAACTACGGCCTCAGGTAGCTGCGACTTGAGGACTCTTGCGTATGCATCCAATTGAGGCCAATAGTAAGCTTTAACCCTCTCTATGTAATCGCTTCGATTCTCTCCCGATCCTGGCCGATTTGTTTTCCAGTCTAAAACTAACCACCTGGAATCCGGCAGTTCGACAACTAAGTCAATGACTCCCTCCATCCACTCATTGGAAGACTTTGCCCATGTGAACGGGATCTCTGGAAAAAAGCGGACTCCAACCGAGAGCAACGTCTCAAACCATTCACTCTTGCAAAGTAGAGCTTGTTCTTTTTGCAGACGCTTGGCGAGATCCGATTCAACCCCTTCGAGAAATTTTTGATCCGCAAAATACTCTGCTCGCCTCCTCGATCGTTCTTGCCAAGGAAATTGCTCAACCCATTCGTGCCACAGAGAACCATAAACAACACCTCCCACACCGGGCTCGATCAGTAATTCTTCAAATTCATTATCTTCTATTTCCTCAAGATCCTCAGCTAAGGCATGGGGCAACAAACGCTCAGGGACCCTTCGAGACCAGGCTTTCAGCGCTTGGGTTGACTCGAAATCAAGCTCTTCTGTTTCCAACAGCTGCCCTGTTGAACAGATGGGATCCGATTGTGGCAAGGCTTCAGGAATATCTTCTTTAACGTCATCCCAATTCACTAATTTAGAAAAACTTGGATCGCCACATTTCGATGCTACGTCGGATAGAATCAGCAAGCGCTTGGTCCGGGTCATTCCAACATAGAATAATCGCTGAAGCTCTTCGTCCCGGTTTTGAACACCACTATTAACCCACTCAGACCCAGCTGAATCCTTATTTGCGAGAACTCGCATTTCTCGGCCTCGACTTTGAATCACAGGATAATCTGGAGTTGCTTGGTAGATCTTACGCCAAAGCCCCACCATAACAACGACAGGCCACTCTAGTCCTTTTGATTTGTGACAGCTAATCAGATCAATTCCTTCCTGGGAACTCATAGGTGGGCTCTTCTCATCGAGCATCAATCGCTGTTCCTCGAGCCAATCCCATACACTCAAGCCTTGCCTCGAGGCTTCCTCTGCTGAACAATAAAACACCTCTAGGGCATCTACGTTCTCACTCAAAGCACCTAACCGAGATTCAAGCTCGATCTCATCACACCAAGAGCGAACTAACCTCCCATAGGGTGTCTTTTCTTGTGATTGCCCAATCAACGATGCGTGAGCGTCACATAACCACTGCAAAATCTCTGTAAGCTCACGGTCTACTTCCGACCTACTGAAAAGTGATAGACCATTCGGATCTTCTCGATGCAACCGGTAAATTCTTTGATCCGAGATTGTAAAAATGTCGCGTAGAACTCCGATAAGTTCGAACCGATCAAACGGATAGGCCAATACGTGCACCAAAGCATATGGCCAACTCTGAACCGGCTGCTCCCGGTTCAAAAGTCCTGATGATTTGTGAGCTATCGGCAGTCCAATATCTTCGAACACTCGTCCTGCCAAGCTTAACCAACGAATGCGAGGACATAGCACTGCAACTTCTGACCAAGATGCTACACCCAAGCCATTTAGGCCGTGCTGATTCAGCCATTGTGCTAATTGCTCAACCTCAAACCGAAATAGATCGTCATCGCGCTTTAGATCCTCACCGGGATTCATTGGCAGACGAACGACATCACTAGACTGCCCTATGGAAAACGGAGACGAAACCATCGTTCGAAAAACCGCATGGGATTGCTGAATTCTTCCGGGAAAGATACGGTTGACCTCGGCAACTACGGGCTCTGGACATCTCATGGTCACCGAAAATTCAACGCGGTCACCCCCGCGCCCCTCCTCGTAAGCCCTAACATAGGCTAAATACTGTCCAATGTCTGCGCGACTGCTGTAGATACATTGCTGATCGTCACCCACAAAACTAAATTGTCCAGGCCCCGGAGGCTCTGCTTCCTCACTGTTCGGCCAAGCACCGGGAATCGCTCCAGGAGGGCGTGTGATTTCGGTGAGAACTCGAAACATTTGAGCGTCGGTATCTTGCGCTTCATCCAAAATTACAATCCACTGTTTTTTACGGATCTGATCCAAAATTTCGGGCACCTCAATTAGACGTACTGCTTCAGAAATCATATCGTCGTAAGTCAGGCGAAGATTATCCAAGCGATGTCCACGAAACGCCTCTGCAATATGTGCAGCCATCACCACGAGGCCCTCTGCAATCCATTCGCGAAGTGGATTAAGTATCTCAACATTTAGGGCCATAAACTCCTTTCCTCCTCCTTTGATCGTTGGAAGATAAAGAAAAGGAGCTCCTGCCAGTCGAGCTTGATCCCATCGGGACAATTGCCGTTGTAGGCGCTGTACCGTAGGAATGCTGTTTTTTCTCGGGGGTGTAAAATCTAACAACGCCTGAACATCTGCTACAGGCATCTTTTTTTCACTCATCCGAAGATAACGCTTAATCTGTTCAGGAGTCATCCGCTCGGCCATTGCGAACACTTCATCCAAAGAATGATATCGTAAGACCTCCTCTGCCCAGGTTTCGGGCCAAGCAAGATTATCGATCGATAGCGTTTGCTTAAACCGATCCCAAAACACACTGTCTCTTTCTGATAGTAATCGAACCTGGCTTGGGAGCCCAAGTGCTCCTCCATACTGCCGCAGCAACTTAAGACAGAAGCTGTGAATCGTTCCGAAATAAGCCTGGTCAAAGCGATTTAAAATACGGTTTTTCTGATAGGTTGAGTAGCTTCCCGAAAGCAACCGCTGCCGACACCGAACTTTCAATTCTTGAGCTGCCATTTCTCCATACGTTACTACCACTAACCGTTCCATGGGATCACGAGATGGCGCCTCAAACGAATCGAAAGGTCTCTGCACCAATGCCTCGACCCGATCGACGATAGCTCGCGTTTTACCTGCTCCGGCGCTCGCTGAGATACAGATATTCTGATCCAATTCGTTTGTGAACCGGTGACGCGCTTCTTGATCAACAAGCTCAGTCATTTGATTCATCCTCCGACCTGAATGCTAGGGTCCATTTTTTAGCTAAGACTTCAATGGAAACTGGGAGCGTTGTTAATGGCAGAGTCTCGTGATTTTGATCATGCTCCGAGTATAGATTGCCTGTTCTCAAAAAAACACCTCGAGCACACATTGCTTCAAGCGTTCTAAAATGGAGAGCTGCCTCTTCCATCATCGAACCATCAAGAATACGATCCGGAGCACCAAAAGGGTTAATGACTCGCACTCGACACGTTTCCGACTCGTTTCTACATAGTTTTAGGTAGGATACAAATTGAAGCCCGACGGCATCTTTGTTGAGCTTAGCCAATGTTGGAATCTCACCCCCTTTTCCCGTCTTAAAATCGATAACTAGCAGATCCCCTTTCTCATCTTGCATCTCTCCGGTCAAAGTTAGATCAATTCGTCCCCGGATCTGGATCCTACTGGAGGCTTCACCAAGTCTAGCAGGAGGTGGCATCCATTCAGTCTTCCCAATTCGATATCCTTCTCCAAATCGTTTTAGCTCGGATAAGCAGCTCTCAACCATCCAGTGAGATTTACGGTCGAGGACTTGCCACCAAATCCCCTCCTTCGGTGAAAGCTCATTCTCAAACTCGTATTCAGGAAGCGACTCAATGAGACAACTTGGATGCTTCTCAAAAAAGGAGCTTAGTCTCTGGTGAGTCAGAATCCCTAGAATTAAGGCTTCTTGGCGGTTGAAATCATCTCTTCTTCGCGGAGAAGCGTGGAATATTTTCGCCATCGCCTGAGAAGCAGGATAGTGCATCCATTGGTCCAGTTCGCTTGCACTTAACGCCAATTCAGATCCGGCGAAAACATCTCCAAGATCGAATTCCCATTCACCCGGTTCGCTACTTGGATCACATCGTTGATCATGAATCTTAACAAAATCATCTTTGACGAAAGAACTCAGCACAGTCGATCTGTCTTCCTGTGCCCTATTTTCACTTAATTTAAGTTGCTCAGCTGCACTCCATCCATCGAGAGCAGCACGGGCATCCTCGTGGGTCGATAAAAGCACTTGAGCGGCCCACTCGTTCGGAAACGTTTTCTGTTCCGGAGCTGACCCACTAACCAGAGCTCCCGTCATTAAGACATCACCCCGGCAGTTCTCCAACAGATCCGGAAATACTCGGCGCTTGAGCTGATCCCGATCTTGCCGCGTAAGCAGTCTTGAATAGGTATCGGGTCGCTGATTCAACTCGCGCCTGTAGTCGTCCGTCAAAAGTGGATTTTCAAGGATCCCCCTTGGCCAAGCTCCCTCCTGGCAATCCATCCAAACGAGGTGTCCCCACGTCCTACCAGTCGCCTGCTCTGGGGTTGTCAAAACAATCTTCGCAAATGGTGAAATGGCTTTATCGGATCTCCATAACCCCGGTGACTCGAGAAGGCTTTGGATGTATTCATAAAAAGCGCGAGCTTTGAGTTGTTGTCCTGAGAGCTGCTGATCCAATCTTGACCATACAGGCTCGAGATAGTCGGTTCCGAATCTGAAAAAGGACGAAATCTCTTTCCAAGAATGCTTGGCTTCCTCCCAAGAAATTTGACTATTCCAACTGGCCAGTGGCCCAGTTGCTAAACGGTGCAAAAACAAATATTCAGTCGAATCCCCATTGAATTTGTCTGAAAACAACGTGGGAAATGATCGTGTTTGCATTTGGGAAAAACGGCGACGGCAACAATCACGCAGCTTCAAAAAACCAACGTCTTCACAGATCGATGGAGCCGATATCAGAAGCCATTCTATGAACCTAAGAACCTCCTCAACATCACATTGGCTTAAGAAATATCGAACCAGGAATTTGTGAAATAAAAAGAAGGGACCCGACGACGCCGTTTCACCAATTTCCTGGTGGAAACAGATTCCCCTCTCGATAAAAGCGGAAGAAGTCCGTGTTAGTGAGCCACCTTCACCCGAGACAAGCACTCCGATAAGTTCATCTGCCTCATCCAATTTCTTTTTGCTCAACCAATCAAGAACCAAAGCAACCTGAGTTTCACTGGTTGCTCCAACTTTTAGTTCAGGAACTGAAATAATCTCAGGAGCCGACTCTTGCACCAAAGCATCCACAAACGGTTGATGCTGACATTGCCAATCCTTAGGATCTGAACAAATCTCAGATACGACTTCGAATTTTTGTTCTAAAGATTCAATCCAAAGAGAGTCAACATCTGCATGCTCAATAAAACGGGGCTGGGGAACTACAATTAGCAGCTCTTCAACAGTCCGTTCCAAGATTTCCAAAACTCTGAGCTCACTAAAATGCTCAGCACCCCAGCCAAAAACGAGAGCCTGCCCTCCCCGATTTTCTTCTGAGTATGAATACAAACGCTCTAAGCATTGAGCTTCGAGTCCCGGAACCCATGCATTAGTTGATTCAAGTAAATCCCCCCATTTCTCAAATGACTTTGGTAAGTCCAGCTTTCGATAGTCTTCAGGCATCCAACCCGAACGCCCTAATTCATCCAAAGCTAATAAACATTCCGAAGCGTCCGCACCTACTGCAGATTCCAACCCCGATAAATCTCGCTCTGTATGAAGTTGAATGAGGAACTCTAGATTCTCGCGACCAAAAGGCTTAAATGGAACTTCGTGAAACTGACACAGTGCTCGCCTTAACGCTGCACCAGTCAACCACTCAACACCCAGCGATGAAATTCCGGCTTGTAGTGCCTTCCGTTTCATCCAGCTCGATTGTGAACCGTGGCTACCAACAATCCAAACCGGCGATCCGGTCAGCGCAGTTAAAGAATTTTGGCGTAACCAAGGTTCTACCACCTCTTTCCACGCGCCTTCAACTACTCGATACTGTACGATTCGACAACTCACCGTGCTATTCTCAATATCCTAAAAGTACCGACAAGCTAAGAATTGGGGAGGTTTCTTCAAATATAACTTCAGGCTCTCATCAATTTGATAACGGCTAACTCCGAAGGGAACAAATTAGTAGGCTGACTTTTATTGCGGAAGCAAAGTTGTGCGAAAATCCGAGAATTCCCGCAAAGCATACTTCATGTAGACTCATCGTGTATCAATAAGTATTGAAGACTACCTGGGAAAAATCTATGGACTGAGCGACTCATTGAGTGTTGGTGAAAACACCCAGAAAGTTAAAAAAATGAATGCACCTAAATGCGCTGCCGCCCGCCTAAATTTAAGAACCCTATCCGAGGTCTGAGGTAAAACTGTCCTACAACCAGGATTAAGGCACCAGCTCCAAGGTAGCCTATCCAATCCCCAAACTGTTGGTAAACCGTCCGCTGTGACCCAGGCACTTCAATCGTGACTTTGAGCGTTCCCGCTTCTTGATATGATCCATCCGAGAAGTTTCCGAAAATTGCATCCTCCCTCAAGATGCCTTTATGATCAATCAATGCCGTAACCCCGTTATTTGAAACCCGCAATAAGGGCCTTCGGTTTTCAACGGCACGAAAAACTGAATTTGCTAGGTGCTGCCTGGACTCAAATGAGCGGTTGAACCACCCATCGTTGGTCAAGTTAACAAAGATATCCGGATTTCCAGATACAAATCCACGAGCCAGATTCGAAAAAACATCTTCAAAACAAATCAATGGCGCAAGACGAACATCTTTATCAAAAAGACTAAAAACTACCTTAGTTGTTCCTTCCGTAAAATTCTGGCCCAGTGGGATGAAGTAGTTTCGAAGCGGAAAATTTTCCGGTAGTGGGACGTATTCCCCCATAAGCACAAGATGGTTCTTATAGTAAACCTGTGGAGGACCTCCACCTGCCGGATACAAAAGAGCGGCATTATAGAGTTTAGGACCTGTTACAATGATGCTCCCCATAATCAATGGAATATTTCGCTGAATTGTTATCGCCTGAAGCGCTTCACGAAAGTAAGGACTAACATAGATTTCCTGGCCAACAGGAGTCTCCGGCCAAACGATAAGATCGATATCACTATCCGATTGGTTCAATCCTGATATCGAAAGGACTTCCAATTTTGCTACCGTCTCTTTTACCGACATACCTGACTTCCAAGGATCCTGCGGTATATTGGGTTGCACGGCTAAAGCCGTAATCTCTTTCACTGACTCCGTCCGGTCCAATAGAACATGAATCCCAAATAACAAAACGAGTCCGACTAGAAGCATAGACAACGTAAACTCAAAATGAGGCCGCATTTTCTGCTTTCGAGTGGTTTCCCTAATAATACGAATACAAGTCAGACCCAAAACCATGGAAATAAAAACAACCAGCCAAGAAATCAGCAACACCCCTCCCCACTCTGCGATCTGAATTACGGCTACCATTCGATACTGACTTGCACCGATATAGTTCCAAGGAAAGCCCGAGAAAGCCCAACCGCGCATCCACTCGAGCCCAACCCATAGCAAACTACATAATGCAGCCCGATATAGGTTAATAAATGAATGCAGCCGAAGTTGTGCTCCCCTGAGTACGCGTTCCGTTACAATCATCCAAGCTACAGGATATGGCAGCATAATTAGTGTCAAAAGAATCCATCCTATCCAACTCACTTCCGTAACCCATATCAATGTAGAAAAAAAGAAGGTGCTACTCAAAATCAGCCCCTCTAGCCAAACCTGACGTTTTTCACCATCGAGAACGATCATTCCTATGGTAACCGGCGTTAACGCAATCCATCCGGCCCAAGACCAATCAAGTGGAGGAAAAGACGCAAAGAGTAGGATCCCGGAAATAAAAGCGAGTGCGAATCCTAAGAGCTTCTGTGAAATCATCGGAGCTAATAAATAGCAGTCAGCAATAAATTCATCTGAGGACGTCTAAGAAGACTTTACCGAGTCTAATCCAAGCCGAGCAGGAGACATATTTTCGATTCGATCTTTCACGTCATTTAAAAATGCAGCTGCAGCCGAACCATTGACAACCCGGTGATCAATTGTCAGAGAAAGATTTAGCATTGTCTGTGAAACCACTGTTCCATCTTTCAAGGAAAGTTCGTCATAGGGTGAACTAAACCCTAATGTTGCCATTGCCGGAGGAACAATCACAGGAATCGCATCCCTAACTTTCATTCCAGTCAAACTTGTCAGGATAACTGATGTCTGTAGTCCTGCTTGGTCTTGCCCCTTGCGAGCGCGTTCCACCTGCAATCGCAACCGACGTGCAAACTCTACCGAGCTCATGGTCTCAGCATTTTCAACCACAGCGGTCGTCAAATCATCGCCAGGAAGAGAAACCGCAACACCGAGGTGAACATTTTTATAAACGCGAAGCACCGAACTCTTGGGAAGCGAACTTCTGAAAATCGGATGCTCTTTAAGTGCATCAACAACCGACCAAGCAGCTAGTGAAAATGTCGTTAACGTCTCGGCATCAGGTCCTTCTTTAAGCTCACGCCGCGTCGCCATTAACGATTCCCAACAAACCGTTTGGAAAATTGTTGCAGGAACAGCAACTTGAGCGGCTCGAGCCAATCTGCCCGCAAGAACCTGCTGGCTTGCAGAAAGAGGCTGTTCCTCAAATTCCAAAGCAGGTTCCTCCTTAACTGCAGTCCTCACGGGAACATGCTCGGTCTCAGGGGCTGGAGACTGAATCTCGTGAACACCATTCGCTTCCGTTTGCAAAAGACCAACCTGTGCCCCTACTTCTACAATTGAATCCGCATCCGCATTCCAGCTGCTGACAATTCCTTCCATAGGAGACTCTACATCCACAACTGCTTTATCCGTTTCTAATTGATACAATGGTTCGTCCTTCTCAACACGGTCGCCCGGGTTCTTGAAGAATTTAAGAATACGTGCTTCTTCTAGACCTTCACCAACAGCAGGTACCTTTAGCGGAATTAAATCAGACATTTTCGAATTTCCATTCACGGGTTTTATCTCATCAACCGAATCATTCTCGACCGAAATTGTTTCTTGAACAAAGGAAAGGAGCACTTGCTGGATATCTGCTGGAGATGGCAAGCAGGCATATTCATATTTAGGATTAAACCCGATATGCACGTCAGACCGAGAAATCAATTTGGGAGGCTGGCACAGAGCTCTCCATACTTCGGGATCTTCGATTAGCTCTTGGATCACCATTTGTCCCACACTCGAAGAACGGTTGTCCTCCTGGACAACAATTAATCGCCCTGTCCTTTGAACCGATGCTTTGATCGACTCTCGATCCCAAGGAATGATAGATCGTAAATCAAAGACATCAGCGGAAACACGATCACGAATACCATCAAGCGCTTTATCGACTTGCTCGAGACAGTTACCCCATGCAACGACGGTAACATCCCAACCCTCTTCGACCTGGCGTGCTTCTCCGAAAGGAACCTCAGTCACCCGTTTACCAGTTCCCATGCGAACCCGGAGCAGATGTTTGGGAAGCAAGAAGATCGTCGGATCCTCTGCCTTAAGAGCAGAGGACATCAAACCCGCAGCATCTTCGGGTGTCGAAGGGACCACCACCCGCAGACCAGGAATATGAGCAAATGCTGACTCGTTTGATTGCGAATGCCAAGGACCTCCTCCCGGCAGATAAGCACCATAAGGAGCATAGATCACTGCTGGGCATTTCCACTCACCCATGCTTCGCCAGCGAAGCATTGCTAAGTTGGTAACTAATTGATTCCATGCAGGTCCAACAAAGTCGATAAATTGGAGCTCAAAAATCGGCCGCATTCCATAAGAGGCTAACCCGCAAGCCACACCTAGAATGGTAGCCTCGGCAAGTGGTGAATTAAAAACGCGATCAGAATAGTCTGCGGACAATCCCTTTGTTAGTTTGAAGACTCCGCCCATCGGATCAGCTACATCTTCACCAAAGAACATAACTCTCCGGTCTTTTTCCAAGAACTTGCGAAACGCCTTATTTAAAGCGTCGACAATTCTTAAATCCTTATCACCTTCAAATAAAACTTCTTTTGTTTCTGGAAGTTCTCCAAGCAACTCCTCAAGCGTATGCTGCTCTCCCGGATCTTCTTCGTGCGAAACCTCTTCGTAAGTCGACTCGACATCATGAGAAATCGTTTCTTGGCGACCCTGCCAATCATTACGGTCAATGGCTCCCTCAGCAATCAGTTCATTTTCAAGCTGCTTGATCGGATCCCGATCATCCATGAGTTTCAGCTCTTCCTCTGAAACATATTGCCGTTGATCGTCGCTTGAGGAGTGACTGCAAAGCCGATCGAGCTCACACCAAAGAATGGTTGGCCCTGACCCACTACGCGCCTTGCGAATGGCACGGGCGCTTTTACTAAAAACGTCATCTACCCTACGACCATCGACACGAACAACTCGCTGATCGTCGAAGATCCCAAGTCGCAAAGGATTCATCATCTGCGTAGGCGTGCTGATCCCGTAGCGATTATCTTCAACCACAAAGACAACGGGCAATGACAGCTGAACAGCGAACGTATAGGCCTCGTAAAACTCCCCTTGTCGCATTCCCGCATCACCAACACAAACCACAGCAACAGACTCTGAGCCGTCGAGCTGCATTCCCCAAGCAGCACCACAGGCCGGAAGCAAGTTGCTTCCCGTCGGAGAAGGCATACTCCAGATGTTGTGCTCACGACTGCTAAAGTGAGCAGGCAATTGTCGCCCTCCGCTACTTGAACCCAACTTAGCGAAGAAGCCGCGGGCAATCTGTTTGGTCGTCATTCCGCGGGCCATCACCAACGCTCTATCTCGGTAGTGGGGAAAAATATAATCTTCCCGTCTCAGATTAACGGCCAATGCCGACAGTCCTTCGTGTCCTACACTAGCAATTTGAAACCATCCTTTTCCTTGCCGATAAAGAATCCCTTCTCGACGGTCACCTTCACGGCTCGACCACATCGTTTCCAACAAACGAATCTTCTGGGCTTCTTTCAACGAAGACATAA
>JBCCKK010000013.1:0-23464 GCA_039027395.1 Verrucomicrobiota bacterium
ATCCAGCAAGTCCCAATACCAAAATAGTTGAAGGTTCCGGTACAGCGGTGTAATCCAACTGTAAATCGTTGCCGCTTGACTTAGACTAAACTCTCCCTTTCAGGCTGGATCACTGCTGAAGCCACTGGCATCTAGCGTCCAAAATCCCGAGTCGAAGGCTTTAATCCCAAGTGGTAGTAGTCAGAATCCGTCAGCTTTGGTTCTGTTCCAGGAAGTTTGGCACGTCTCTTGAGGCGTCCGCGGAGGTCAGCAAGAGGATGTCCTGCTACCACCGAATGGGACATCGTTGAATTTCTATTCCAAAGCAACCCAAAATAGCTTCACTTAGCGTGATTAAACTACCAAATCGGAGGTAAACACCGGGTAAATAGAGGTTAGAAAAAAGGCTCAAACCGAACCAGGCAGTTGAGTGAATCGTCAAGGTGCTTATTAGAATATTGTCGTTGAGCCGCAAACATACTATTATAGAACTATGATTAGAAAAACTATCGGCAAATACACGGATCGGGATGTTCTGGTCAGAATGGATCAGCTACGGAGCTCCATGGTGGCGTTGCTGGGAACAAAAGAATTTGGACGCTATGAAAGAACTCTTCCCGTTCGAAAAAGCCTTCGCTCACCTGCAGAATCATAAAGTCCAGTTCATCGTCTGTGGAGGCCTGGCGGTTGCCTTTTGTGGCTTTGTTCGTGTCACCGAAGATATTGATATCCTTGTCAGTACGGAACGAGCAACCGTAGAACGCTTATTAACTGCATTAAGCACTTTCGGTGACGGTCTGGGAGGAACACTTTCCCCTGATGATTTTACCTTAGAACCCGGATGCTTTGAAATCAACGAACGCGAGTGCCGCATCGATATTTTCACCCTGATGGATGGAAAAACTTATGAAGAGCTTCTGCCAGAGGCACAGACCTTCCAAGCAAAAAATCTGAATAAACCACTCATCCACTTGAACAAGGCTCAACTCATTTCGGCTAAATCGTCCACCTATCGCGATAAAGACCGGATCGACGTCGATGCTTTACGAAAACTGCAACGCCAAGAAGACAAAGCATTTTAAAACCGCTGCGTTAACGCTGTGGGTTTCAGTTTCGGCACCGCATATTCCCTAACAGCTAATCACGTTCCTGATCCACTCATCGAACAATCCTAAGCTGCTGACATCAATACCGTCGCCAAATCCCTGACACATCAAGCGCAAATGCTTACTAAGATGCATCATAGTACTATGGGTATTGGCAAAGCTGAACCTACTTTAAGCCGCAAGTTCTTCGGTGCCGGTCTATTCGAATGCTACTTCGAACACCTAACAGGAAGCCATTTTAGATCCAAAACGCTCTAACCAGATATATTCTGCGACTTAATTCGATCACGAAGTCGAGCTGCTTTTTCGTAGTCTTCATTCTCGATGGCTAATCCTAATTCCGTTTGTAAATCATCAAGCCGCTGTTGGTTCATATCATCTTCGCGATCGCTAGGATTCTTCCCTTTGTGGCGTGCTTTCTTTTGAGTCTGCTTGATAATTTCAGAAACTTCAGGCTGAAAATAGTCGTAACACTCATCGCAACCCAGACGGCCCGTTTCATGGATTTCATTCATCGAAAATCCGCACTTCGTGCAAGTTTTATCCTCGATAGGTTCTTGCTCTTCCTGAATTTTTTGAATTTTTTCGATCAATTCATTAACCGCAACGCCTTGAACATCAGTAACTTCCAGTTTTTTAGCGCAAGCTTCGCAGAGATCGAGCTTGATTACCTCACCTTTAAATATTTGAGAGAGGAAGATCGTCGCTTTCTCTTTTTTACAAAAATCGCAGTCCATATCAGTCTCTATTCTAGAACCACAATTTTGTGCTTCCGCCGTTACTGTACACCCGTTTTCAAGAAAAGATAGTCGTTCCCGTTGTACGGGTCTCCTCATGAAACGCATCCAGCAGCTTTAGCGTATGCTCTCCAGGCTTCCCTGAGCCGATTTCACGCCCATCTACTTTGACAACAGGAATCACTTCGGCACCCGTACCCGTAAGAAAAATCTCATCGGCAACAAACAAATCATATCGAGTCAGTGGCTGCTCTTTCAAAGGAATACCCAGTTTCTCTGCAAGCTCCATAATCACTTCTCTTGTGATTCCACCAAGAGCCCCCATGTAGATTGGAGGTGTCATCAACACTCCTTTTTTCATCACAAAGATGTTGTCGCCGGAGCACTCGGCTACGAGTCCTTCACTATTGAGCATGATGACTTCCTGAACTCCGGCTAACTTTCCTTCAACTTTGGCCATAACATTATTCAGGTAGTTCAAAGACTTAACCGCAGGGTTCAACGAAGCAGGGCTCGTCCGCATCGTTGGAACTGTAACAACCTCTAATCCATTCTCATAAAACTCCCGCGGATATAGCTCTAGTACAGCAGCAATAATAAAAACCGAAGGTTTCTTGCATCGGTCTGGAGAAAGCCCCAGGTAGCCTTCACCTCGCGTAACAACCAGGCGAATATAACCTTCCTCCATTTCATTAAAGCGAAGTGTTTCTAACACCGCTTCGGTCATTTCTTCCTTGCTCATGGGAATTGTCAAAAGAATCGCCTTCGCAGAGTCGTAGAGGCGATCAATATGCTCTTCCAAACGAAACACTCGTTTGTTGTAAGCTCGAATCCCCTCGAAAATTCCGTCCCCATAAAGCAACCCGTGATCGAAAACCGAAATCTTAGCATCCTTCTCTTCGAAGAATTCTCCATTAATATAAATCTTCATTTCTCTAACTTCTTAGCCTATCTCACTCTTAAGGTTCTACTGGCGGGGTTTCCGTCAAAACACCGTCGATTAAATATTTAACCCTACCCACGCGTTCCGCGATGCTAAAATCATGGGTTACAAGAACAAGCGCCTTTTTCGATTCTGAGGCTAATTCTTGTAGTAATTCAAAAATACGCCGACTATTTGAAGAATCCAGATTACCTGTGGGTTCATCAGCGAGGATGACATTAGGGTCCTGATACAAAGCGCGGGCGACAGCCACGCGCTGCTGCTCCCCTCCCGATAACTCATTCGGACGATGATGGCGACGTTCTTTTAATCCAACTTTGGCAATAACTTCCTCTGCCAAATCCCGATTCTCTTCTCGACGAATCCAACCTGGAACTAAAACATTTTCGATAACCGTCAACTCTGGAAGCAAGTGGTAAGCTTGAAAAACATACGCCACTTCTCGATTTCGCCTGCGTGCCAAGTCTTTTCTGGATAGTCCACGAAGCGATTCACCTTTCCATTCGACTCCGCCCTCAGTCGCCAGATCGAGTCCCCCTAAGATATTCAACAATGTAGTTTTCCCCGAACCAGAAGACCCACAAATTACCAATGTTTCTCCCTCATTCAGAGAAAAAGAAACTCCCTTCAAGATTTCTAAGACGGGACTTCCCGGCATCTGGAACGTCTTAGTAACACCATCAACTTTTAGAATTGGACTCATCAAAAATTCCTTAATCCGAGATATGCACCTACTCGTAGTGTAATGTTCGAGCGGGATCAACTCGTGCTGCTACTAATGCCGGAACCAGCGAAACCAGTCCACTCAATACAATTCCAGCCAATGCAATCGCTCCGACTAAGCCCCAACTCCAGACCGCTGGAATCTCTGAAAAATGATACACTTCAGCAGGAAAAATTTCGACACCCAACGCTTGTGATAATAGGCGACTGAACTCATGCCTTGCCTGAAGGATACCTCCTCCTAGTACGACGCCTGCAATGGCTCCCAAAATCCCAACGATGATTCCATAAAACGCAAAGATCCGCATGATCTGACCATCATCTGCTCCCAGAGCCTTCAATAATCCGATCTCCCTCGATTTTTGAATCACCACAGTCAGGGTAGTTCCGCTCAAGCCGAATGCTGCAACAATCATGATAAAAAACAGAATAAAGGTCATCACTCTCCGTTCCACAGCTACCGCGGAAAAGAGTGTCCTATTTAGATCCATCCAAGAATCGACTCGAATAATCGGGTCTAATGTTTGATGCAATTCGGTTTGAACATCCGTCACATCATCCATTGAATTCAAACGAATCGCCAATCCATGCACTCCATCCTCCAGATTGTAGAGTCGCTGGGCTTCTGAAAGCGGAACCAAAAGAAAGTTGAAATCGTAGTCATAGAACCCAGTCGAAAATATCCCGATAATTTGAAACGAAGATGGAAGATAAACTGTTTTTGGCTTTTCGTTGGGATTGCGAAGAATCTCAACATTCCGCGGCGAGTGAATGAGAACCGTGTCTCCCACCCAAGCTTGATGTCGTCTTGCCCACGATTCCCCAACAAGAATTCCTTCAGGCCCTAAAAACCACTCCCCGGCCACTAAGGTTTCTTTAAGAGGAATCACATCTTGAATTGTCTCAGGATCAATACCACGAATTTGGGGTGCGGAAATACGTCCACGAACTTCCGCTAGAACTGGACCAATCACAAAAGGTGTCCACCCTCCAACTCGATCGTCCTCGTTCAATCTTTGACCATAGAATGCATGTTCGTAAAGAATACCGTCATTTCGAAGCGTCAGATGAGGATCAAACCCCAAAACCTTCTTGTGTAACTCTGCTTCAAACCCTCGCATTACCGACAAGACGACAATCAAGGTCATCACCCCAAGACACACTCCCAGAAACGATAAAATCGAAATAGCCGATAGATAACTACGACGCGGTTTAAGGAATTTAGCCGCTAACATCGTCTCCAAACCGAAATGCATCCTGACACGCTGCCCAAAATCTTAGAATGATCAAGGAGCGGTTTGAGCACTGAATTTTTAGTTTTTACATCGTTTTACTTACTTCTTAGCGTTAGAAATGCCGACGCACTTAAAACGGGCTCGACGGGTACTCGATATTGAAATCGAGGCCCTCCAGGAACTACGGGGAAGACTCGATCGCTCATTCAGTGGCGCAATCGAGCACCTGGAATCCACTCTTCGCAAAAAAGGCAAACTAATCATTACGGGAGTCGGCAAGTCCGGCCACATTGCGGAAAAAATAGCTGCCACGTTTACGAGCACAGGAGCCCCTTCCGTTTTTCTCAATCCATTAAATGCCACACACGGAGATCTCGGAATCGTGACCCGAGTTGATAGCGTTATCGCTCTGAGCTACAGCGGTGAAACCGAAGAACTCTGCCGAGTGGTTCCGGTCCTCAAACGTGAGGCTAAATGTCTTATCGGAATCACAGGAGGAATCGATTCGACATTAGCTAAAGCTTCGGACGTTGTCTTGGATGTCTCGGTAAAACGAGAAGCATGCCCGCATAACCTCGCCCCCACGAGTAGCACAACCGCGATGCTCGCCCTTGGAGACGCCTTAGCAATGGCTCTCTTAGAAGCTCAAGGCTTTAAGGAAGCGGACTTTGCTCGCTTCCATCCGGGAGGCTCAATCGGGCGTCATTTGCTCATGCAAACCAAGGACGTCATGCGTCCCATTGAGTCGATAGCGCTGCTTAAGCCCGAAGAAAGTGTCCAGACGGCTATGCAAGCAATGTCAAAACATCGCTGTGGCGCCGCAATCGTTATCAATGCCTCGGGCACTCTTGCTGGAATTTACACGCATGGGGATTTCACTCGGAGTTATTTGCAAAATCCCAACATTGGTGAGAAGCCCTTGAAAACGGTCATGACACGCAAACCCATCACCGTTCGCGATACTCTACTCGCCGCTGAGGTTCTCAAACTCTTAGAGTCTCACAATATTGATGACATCGTTGTGCTTAACTCGAAGCGCCATCCTGTCGGTCTCATTGATGTTCAAGACCTCGCTCGGCTAAAACTCCTTTGAGTTTAGCAAACTAAACTTGCACTCATTTCGGAACCTCCTAAAACCGAATGCTTTAATCAACTCAACGATATGGCAAAAGTAAACGCAAACGACCTACGTCCCGGACAGGCAATTAAATGGAACAACGATACCTGCCTACTGATTGAACGCGAACATCGCAAACCAGGAAAAGGCCCAGCCTACATCCAAGCCAGTATGCGCTCATTGACCACAGGTCGCTCCTTCGAAGAACGCTTTCGCTCAAGCGAGTCGCTCGAACTCGTAAATATTTCTCGGGAAAAGTGGGCCTTCTCCTACAAAGACCAGAGCGGTTACCAATTCATGAATCTGGAAACGTACGATAATTTGGCACTCGAAGAATCCTTGATCGGCGATGCTAAAAATTATCTCACGGAAGACCTCGAATGCGATCTCATGTTCATTGAAGGACGTGCCGTCAGTGTTGACCCTCCGCCTTCTGTTGCCTTGGAGGTCACTGAATCACCGGAAGGCCTCAAAGGAGACACGGCGACAGGTGCTACCAAGCCTGCTACTTTAGAAACGGGGCTACAAATACAAGTTCCCCTTTTTATTAAAGAAGGCGAAAAAGTCACTGTAGACACTCGGACCGGAAAATACACGGGCCGCGCTTAAAAGCACGTTCAGGGTATCCATAAATTTCTAAGTAAGATTGGGTAGCGAAAGCAGGGAAACAACTCAGATAACTGAGGTCGTTTTTCTAAAAGCTATCTAAATCTTCGAACGTCTCAGTCTTCTAGGCTGACGTCCAACGCCTAACTCAAAGTAAGATGCTATGGCAGTAAAAACAGATACTTGTCTAAATAGTCAAATCGAACTTAATTTGATGCGCGTATGGATGATCTAAAACCGGCCTCTTCTCCAATACCCTTCCAGGCATTCCAATACAGATCTGTTGAAGGCACAAGGTTGAACATCTTCCACTTTCCAGCTCAAACCGAAGTAAGCGATCCGGCACCAGCAATTGTCTATTTCTACGGAGGTGGCTGGGTCGGAGGTCGAGTCAGCCACTTACAACCGCAAGCAGAATACTTTGCATCGCTTGGAGTGTCCGGATTTCTTGTTCACTACCGGGTAGTGAGTCGAGACCAATCAACACCGTTTGATTCAGTTTCAGATGCTCAATCAGCCGTGAGATGGGTTCGCGAACATGCTGAAAAATTCAATGTTAACCCGAACAAGATTGTCGCGATGGGAGGATCTGCAGGCGGCCACCTAGCAGGAGCTTGCGCAATTCTATCTGCCGACTCATCTCCCGGAGTATCATGCATACCCAATGCCTTGGCGTTGCTCAACCCAGTCACGGACACAACCCAGTCAGGTTATGGATCGAAGCTTATTGGCGACCGTTGTGAAGAACTTTCACTGACGCACCACATCCGCCAGAAACTTCCTCCCTCGATCGTTCTACACGGAACAGCTGATACCATTGTTCCCTTTGAAAACTCTGAGCGTTTTTGTAGACTCCTAGTGGACTCGGGAAATGATACAGAGCTGGTTTCTTACCCTGAAAAGGGTCACGGTTTTTTTAACTATCAGGCTTCAACCGACTCAAAACCTTCTGAAGATTTCTTGGACACCTTGACACGGATTCACGCATTTCTGAATCATATAGATTTCCTAGACTCTCCCCCCATCGTAATTGCGTTTTTCAATATTTAACCCCTCCCATAGTAGAAAACTGATTTACCACCCTCATTCCATAACTTATCTGGTTAATTAGCTGTTTGGCACCAGATTCACATCGTTCATCTATGATTCATCACTTTCATGAATCAGAACCCTCGAAGTTTATTCTTAGGTGGTAGAAATCGCCTCATACCCCCGGTTGGATAATAGCCAAAGAACTGCCGTTACTCTAAAAAAAAGAAATTACCTCCTTCCTATATCCAAAATTATGCTATCCTCTAATCCAATGTTGATTAGAACTTACTTTGAGTGGTTCTTCTTTTGTGGTTTTAGGGGCATTTCACCTCCTATGGCTAAATTTTTGGGCTTAACTGCTTTGGGAATACTTCTTACCCATTCACTTTTGGCGAATCAGGTTAAGCAAAGTCCGCAAAGTAACTTCGTTGCTTGGGAAGCTGAAGCCTGTGCGACAAATATGGGTTTCGAACGGATTCATGAAAACAGCACTCCTAGGGTGCCTCCTGAAGCCACCGAAAACGCGGCACTCTACTGTTCCAATCAAACCGGAGGAAGTGCTCCCGTATCACCCAAGAATATTGTGGGTTACAAAATTGTTTTTTCGAGTCCAGGCTCCTACTCTATCTACATACGCTATTATGCTCCTGGAGATCCTTCGCCTCTGGCAGACGGAAAACCCGCAAGCGCCAATAACAGCATCTGGCTTCCAAAAGGGTTCGGCACGCAATCACCGACCGATTGGATCGTTGCACACTTTAGTAACACCCCCAATACATTCATCTGGAAACGTATGATGGTTACCTTGAACGTCACTCAAGATGACACAGGCAAAGAACTTCTCATGCAAATCGGAGGCCGTGAAAAGAACGTGATTCTTGATCGAATTGTTCTCAGCTTAGATGATTCTCTTGCAAGTGAAGATTTGGACGGTTTAAAGAATAGTGAGTTCCTTAACAATGCTCCTGCCGGCTACGCTTCCACAGTCGAGCAAAGGTTTCCCCTCTTTTTGCCGTAATCCACTTTTTAAAAGTGCCAAAGGATTGAGAAAATCGACCTTGCAAATTCTTTCATTACATCGTTGCACCAAATAACAAGCTTCCTCTTCTCAAGTCGAGGCTTTGTAGATATAGATCTAAAACTCCCCTACTCCAAGTAACCGCTTATACGTATAAGTCGTAAAGCCTTTGAGTTTGCTTACCAATCGATAGATGCTTTCCCTCTAAAGAAACTCGATACCTTACAAAACGATTATGAAAATTTATTTTACCCTAGTTCTAGTAGCTGCCCTCTCTGCATTCCCGCAGATCAGTAGTGCCAAACTCCTACTTCAAGAATCATTTGATACATACCGAGAAGGAGAAATTAAGGGCCAGCCCTCCGGCACCCCAGGACTCGCCGGCAATTGGAACGGCGAGGGTGTGGCGGTGATCTCATCCGAAGGATACTCGGAAATCTCTAAAAATCTTTTGGAAATTGCTCCCTCTGGAAAATGGACGTTTATTAAATTTGACTTCGATTCCGAAGACTCTCCGTTCAAAGATCAAACAGGACTTCTTGGAGAGGACCCAGGAAGCCGAGTCTTCATTTCATTTAAGGTTAAACTCCAATCCTCCGTAGCAAAAGATGCTCAGATGTTGATTTCCTTCCCTGAACAGATCGGAAGTAACAAAGGTGTCGCTGTTGGACAAATTTGGGGATCCCCCTTTTTTGGAATCGCTCAAGGACAACCATCTAAAGTGTCTCTGGATGAGGAACTTCACACCTTCTTTATCGAAGTCACACGAGGAGGTGGCGATTCTATGAGTGCAAAATTCTATATAGATCCGGCAACCCCCAGTCGCCTCCCACTCTCGGCTCAGAAACCGGCAGCGATTGGATGGCCCAAAGATAAAAATATGAAACTCATCGCACTCAAGGCAAATGGCAACTCCTTTTCGATCGACAACCTCCGCATTGGAACAACTGCGGAATCCGTTTTAAACTAATTAATCTGCCTAATTATGAAATATCTTACCACCCTTGCACTGCTCGTCGCGGTTGCACTCACATCCTGCCAACAATCTGACGATCCAAGGCTTTCTCTTGAAAAAGCAGAAGGTGAATCCGAAAAAAATGTGCCCAAAGCAGCGACACAAAATGAGGTTGCAGCTACTCCTCAAAAGGCTCCGAACACGTCTTCGCTTTCAAGCAAGGATATCACCCATCAAGAGCTTCCCAAACAAGTGGACTTCCCCTACGTTGAGTCCATTCACATGGTCCTTCCCGACGTTTTAGCTATCGAAGTCATCAATGGCAAACGGATCCCCGGAGATTTTGTTCCTTATGTTGCCGAGCCAGGCGATGTCATCGATACCAAGAAAAAGAAGCCATACTCTCGTCACCTCATCCGGAACGGTAAAGAAATAGGCCTCATTGTCGGCCCCAAAGCCGACCAAATTCGACTTCACGATCAGTTCAGTGGCGTTGAACTGAATTCGACCGACTTCTTTTTTGAAAAGTTTTACTCCATTTCTTCTGAGGATGACTCCAACTACAGCTCAGGCACTCAACCCACCACCACATCCCTTAAATCCAAGCCCGTTGATTACGTTCAGTTTCCAGGATGGAACTTTACCTTTGTTAACCGCACCACTCTCTACCTTCACCTTCCCAAGCCGTTGAAAGAAGGTGCCACCTATTCAATCCAATCGACCGGTTCTCTATTCAAAGAGAAATCCTTTCAGTTTCAACCAAAGAGGATGCGAAGTTCTGCAGTTCACGTCGCATTAACAGGATTTCGCCCAGAGGATCCCATCAAGTTCGCCACTCTGTCATCATGGCTCGGAACCGGTGGCAGCACCTCATATCCTGAAGGACTCAAATTTTCTCTAATCGATGAGGCCACGGGAAATACGGCATACACCGGAAACGTTGTTCCATTCAAAAAGGCCAATGAAGTCGACGACCCTCACCCCGCTCGAATCGTCAACATGAATCTAACTGATACCTATCAAATGGATTTTTCTAACTTTAATACACCTGGAATTTATCGGGTTTTAGTGGAAGGAGTAGGAACCTCTTTTCCTTTTCCGATCAATAATGATGTGTGGACAAAAACTTTCAAAACATCGGCAAAAGGAATGTTTTTTCAGCGGGCCAGCATCGAGGTCACGGAAGAATTTGGCGGCGAGTTTCAACGCCCCCTCAATTTCCATCCCGATATGGGAAAAGTTGCCAAACGCTCAAACTGGTTCTTCAGTCCACTCACCTATGAGCCCGGTAAGGCAACAAGCCAAGGGAAAGCCTTTTACAAACTTGATGAACACGCCACCAATGAAGTCGTTAAAAATGCTTGGGGAGGACACTACGACGCAGGTGATTTTGACCGCCGAGTACCTCACCTTCTCGTTCCTCTCTATTACCTCGAACTCTACCGGCTTAATCCTGAATTCTTTGACCAACTTACCTGGAATATTCCCGAATCTCAAAACAACCTTCCAGATATTCTGGATGAATCCCAGTGGGGATTGGATGTTTGGAAACGGCTTCAGGAAAAGGACGGGGGCGTTCCAGGCTGGATCGAGTCGACCGCACATCCACGAGGTGGCGAAACCAGTTGGCTCGACTCACTTGAACTCTACGTCACCCCTCCAGAAGCAAGTTCTAGCTTTTATTATGCTGCCGCAGCAACTCGCTTTGCCAGTGTCGTTAAAAAGTACGACTCTGCCAAAAGCCAAGAATACCTCGAGAGTGCTAAGAAAGCCTTTGCTTATGCCGAAGAGCGTTTCCAAAAAGTAGCGAATGCCCCGTTCGTTCGCAACCTAGTCAAAGAGCAACGCAATTTGGCTGCCCTCGAACTCTATGCAGCCACCGAAGACGAAGGTTTTCACGACTTGTTTTTAGAGCATACATTTTTCACTAAACCCAATGCTCCACAAAGTGTTTGGAAACCTAAGGCTCAAGGAGGGCGCAACTATCAAAACTGCGCAGCCTTCGCCTACTTGACCCTGGACCTGCCTGCCCCCAAGAAATCAGTTCGCGAAAATGCCCGAAACGCCCTCCTAAAAGATGCCGATTGGTCTAACCAATTTGCCAGAAGCACTTCAAATGGATTCTCCAAATGGGGACCATCGGCGAATAACGGATGGGGATCATTGGGCGCTCCCCAAGCTCTTCACTTAATTCGAGCTTACTATGTTACAAAAGACCGGAAGTACCTGGAGGGAGCAATCATTGCCACTCAGTTTATGCTCGGGAACAACGGGGATAACATGACCTTTACCACAGGGCTCGGGGCAAAAGCGCCGCTCAACCCACTCTACGGAGACTTTCGTAAAGGAAACTTACCAGTGCCTCCCGGCTTAACAGTCTATGGTCCTTGGGACAATCAACGCTTCACATCATGGGGCATTCCAACCATTGAAAAAGAAGCTGCCATCATTCCGGATTACAAGTCCTGGCCAACCAGTGAATCTTACCTTGATATCTCAAACCTGCTTCCCGGACACGCCGAATACACGATTCAGCAAACCATGGCACAAGCAGCCTATTTCTGGGGAGCAATTGCGGCTGCTACCGAGCCCTCTCGGCACCTAGCTCAGTCGGGGAATAATTAGGCAACATTCTAGATTATGTGATATAATCGAGAATGCTTTTCAGATATGACTCTATCTTATTGCCTGCATCTTCTTTACTCAATGCGGCTGGAGCCAACTCACCATCGATTTTGAAGCTCCTGCCTATACGGATGGAGAAGTGCTTGGACAAGGTGATTTCGTCAGTGGCACTTCCGGGATTTTTGCGGTCAATAGTGGCGAACTTGAATTACTCCCTGTGGTTTCTTCCACGTCTTTCGTTAGAGTCAACCCCAACAGCGCTCAATTAGGGGTTGCTGATGTTGCGAATCTGACGAGTCCGCTGGAAGTCAAATTCGATATTCGCCTTCCCGATCTAGGTAGCAATTCGACGATTCTTTCGAATTTTGAGCTTCGGGATTCTACCATCCAAATTTTCAGCTTACAGATACGAAACGACGGTCGACTGCGAGCCGGTAGCACCAACTGGAATAATGCATTAACCGAAGAAACCTCCACGATTACGGCGATTCTCGACTTTGCTACAGACACCTTTTCCCTATCGGTCGAAGACAGCGTCAATGGAGTCACTCAGCTAACTGGTAACACCGCATTCAACAATGTTGCTTAAGGAATTGCCCAGCTTCGATTTAATAAAAACACCGCTCGATGCCGCAGATGAACGACTCTTCTACGACAACATATCATTAACCGTTGTTCCCGAGCCCTCAAGCTATGCGCTTTTCGGGCTCGGACTACTAAGCCTTTGGTGCCTCAGAAAACGCGAATGCCCTTAGTACTCGTCAGCTCCAATATCGAATGCTCCTCCGCGAGGTCGACTTTGCCACCAGTAATCGAAGCCCACAGAACTCAACGTCGTTCCTGTATTACGACAAGGAGACGACGACTTAAGCTTATAGTTGTTTGCGGATGTACCTGTGCCCGTTATAAATTTAGGGTCTTGAGTAAAATTATCCCCTTTATTGATTCCGGAAGCTAAAGAGATCCCACTTGTGTTCCAAACAATGTTATTGAAAACACTGACATTGCTTTGAAAAGCGGAAATCCACAGACCTAGCTTATTATCCTGAACTCGGACGATCGTGTTGTTTTCGATTTTTGAGTTCTTTAGCTTGAACTTATATCCCGGAGCATAGGCGAACGCTTGGATCCCACTTTTACAATCCAGGATAATGTTATTGCGAATGTTGATATGCTCTACAATCCCATTATCCTCACCGGGTCCGTCCGGAAAATCCGCTGCTTCATTTGCAATACGAATCCCCGTAGGTTTATTTCCGTCGTTACTACCGATGGAATAACCAGTGTAGTAAACAAGGTTGTTCTGCACTGTACACCATCCTTCACTCGTATCGATATAAATATTTACCGAAAAATTGTCGTAGACCGTGTTTCCCTGAATCACCCACTCTCGGCAGTCGAAGAATGGACCAACGCCTTCCCCATGATTGCGATAAATTTGGCAGTTTTTGACATGCACATCATCTGCTCGTCTTCCCGCTACCGCATGCGGCCAATCGAGAGTTCCTGACCGATCTGCATTGATCTGACCATTCTTCGTAATCGTGCAATTCTCAACTCGTCCCCCATTGTTGTTTTCAAACTTGATAGCCCCCTTGTAACACTTCTGAACTTTGCAGTTCTTTAACGTAAAGTTATCGGCTCCTGTATATGTCCAGATCCCAAAGTTTCCGGCTTCTTGAATGTTCACACCATCCCATGTCACTCCCGCTTTCGACACCCAAATTTTTCGATCATTCACTCCGTTTTGATCATTAAAATCTACGGTAGGCCTATTGTTGGGATCATCTGCGATGATGGTAAGATTACTGATGTAAATATTGATTGTCTGATTCTCAACGTACCATCCGGGTTTCACCCGAATCGTGTCTCCGCTTCCTACATGCTTAACCGCATACCAAATATTTCGCCAAGGACTCGATGCTGAGCCGTTATTATTGTTGTTCCCCGTTTTGGAAACGTATTTAGTGGCCCCAGCTACCAAACAGGGACTGCTAATTGCGACGACTGCACACA
The DNA here is from genome assembly GCA_039027395.1 of Verrucomicrobiota bacterium. Taxonomy (GTDB): domain Bacteria; phylum Verrucomicrobiota; class Verrucomicrobiia; order Methylacidiphilales; family JBCBYL01; genus JBCCKK01. The sequence continues at coordinate 14,093 of JBCCKK010000013.1, forward strand.
TGAGATATATCATTTGTTTGCTCATTAACAACCTTTAGCAATTATTGCATTTTAAGCATACAATCAGCCAACTCATACAGTTGATAAGCTGTAGTTCATTCTCGGCTAAAGACCTCCAAAATAGACTTTTTCTCTGGCCTAAAGGAATTCAACTGTATGAGTTTTACGACCATTGTTGACGTTCTGCCGGTGCTTTATGCTTTTTCCATGAAGAAACTAGCAATTGTAATTTTGGCAGCATTAAGCCCTCTATTCGGATTCCATGTATCCGCCCAGTTTGTCTTGGACTTTGAATCCCCCACCTACTCCGATGGAGAGCTCGTCGGGCAGGATGGTTGGACAGGAACATCAGACCTATTCACAGTCGACACCTCGACTGGTAATCTTGAGGCTGATGGAAGCTCATCTGGGGCATCACTCTTTGTTCAGCAACGGCTCACCGCTTCAGATTTGGGTGTTGGAGATATCACCAATCTCACGGGCACCTGGGAAGTAGACTATGTAATCAGTATTCCGACGCTGGGTGGAGGATCAATCCTCGGTGACATTAGTCTGCGAACAGGCAGTGCCGATAGTTCTGCAAACAACTTTAAAACGCTCTCCAACTTTCGGCTTTTCGAATCTGGAAGAATTCGGTTCGACAATACCAACTATGAAAACGCCATAACCACCACCGGATTTAACACAGTAACCCTGTCTCTGAACTTTGACACACTTCAGTCTACGCTACTCGTCAATAGCTCAGCTTTGGCCACCGCAGGTTTTGTTTCCGACACTCAAGGATACTTGGATCTCGTGCGCTTAACTAAGAACAGCGGTGTCAATTATCTCGTAGATTCCATCACAGTAAGCCAAGTTCCCGAACCTTCCACCTACGCGCTGCTCGGTTTGGGAGCACTCGGGTTGTTGATCTTAAGACGTCGCCAGTCGTCTCAGTAGATTTGATTGTCATCTTTTGCGAAACCGTCTCTAAGAGACGGAATTTGAGTCAGGCCAAAAATTCCATCATGGCCTGACTTCCATTCGCCTCTCACTATTTCTTGGATTCCATCAAGACGGCTAATCCTCCGCTCAAAGGCGGAACTTCAAGACACATCTCTCGATGAATTAATGCACCTTCTTAAAAAACCGCACATGGAATCTTCTTTTTTCATTTTCCACGGCACGGTTTTCCTAAACTAAGACACCGACTTTGGTCTTATCCACAATCGCTCTTAACTTCTACTCTAGATGCCGCGCTTATTTCCTCTCTTGCGCGAAAATCCAGCTTAAAACCGAACAGAGCACCACATAACTCTACGTGATGCTCTGTGCTTTAATTAAAAAACGATTACTTCTACTTACTGAGTCAACCGGACTCGGCTTTGAATCGCAATTGCCTGGGTAAAATTACCGCCACGCGGCACGACTTTTGCCGATATGAGATACGAATTTCCCGAAGTTAAAGCTCCAAAAATATTTATCGGCACTTCTTGAACCTTATTATCTGCAGCACCAATTTCTACACGTGTCCCACCAAACCAGCTGTAGTTCCCATCATTACTTAATACGTCGACGATGAGGTCCAGACCGGTGTTTGCGTCATAACTTACCCAAACTTTTGTATTCCCCGTAAGAGGAAGAACAATCGGTGCATCACTGATCCAATTAATCGTTGCGGTAGGCACAATTGCAGAACTCACCTCCAGATACTTCTGTGCAAACGCTACTCCTAGCTCTTGGTGACCTTGACTATTGTAATGCAAGCTATCCGTAGCCATGGGAAATGAATCCGTGTTAATCCAATAGGCATTCACATCTGACTGAGCGAAGGAAACCTGTGCATTACGAACATTGGTCCACTTATTACTCGTCGAAAAATCATCTCCAATTCTTCCTAGGATGAATGGAAGGTTAGCATCTCCGAAGTCTGCTCGAACCTTTGCTGCCAATTCGACCAAATTATCTTCATACATCGTATGAAAGTTTGCTACCCACTGACCATTTTTGAAGTTAGACGAAGCATCCCCCTCACCCTGCATCCAGAAAAAAGCTGCAATTTCAGTTTCTTGCCCCGTATTGTTTTCCAATTTAGCAAGGGCGTCATATACCTTGCTACGCATGCGGGTATACAGGCTATCTCCCGGAGTCACTCCGAATCGATGTCCTGAATATCCGGGATCAGGATTGAGCCAATCCCGTTCCAAGGACGTTGAGCTCCAAGCCATTTTAATGACATACACATCGCCCCCCAGGGAGTCAGCAATCGTCCGTGCCAAAGTCACCTCTCCTCCAAAACCATAGGGCCCGTATCCTTGATCGATGCGCTGGCGTGTGTTCGGAGAATCCATCTTACGCCAGTTCGTATTATAGCGATCAACAAAAAATAAGTCATCTTGTTGCGACCTTAGATCCACAGGTAAGTCATTGTGATTACTGCCCACCCCTTCCGCGTTGGATTGTCCGGCAAAGATAAGAACCTTAATATTCGCATTCGTTACAGAAACCGAAAGAACGAGAATTATAACACCAGCTAGAAGCATTTGTCTCCATTTGCCCCTGCCCTGACTAAAATCGAATTCATTTATTTTCATAGTGTATTGAATCGATCGAGTAGATTCGATCAATCAAAGGGAATGTAATATTTGAACCACTAGAGCAAAAGCCTGCCGCTACTCATACAGATGAGATAAGCAGAGAACCAATTGAAAGGCTACTAAGTAGGCTTTGAGGGCATTGTGTTACCTGCAACCCATTGCCCTTCGACAAGCAAGCGTCTTGGACGCTGGCGTTTTCCTAACGCCTGTCGAGGAATCAGGGAAGCCAGCAAATCGACTGCCGAGCCGCCAACATCCAACAAGTCTTCATGGATTCCAGAAAACGTAAGTCCAGATTCGTGCCCCCGTTCTGGAACGCAAAGCAACGCAATCCCCAAGTGCCCATACTCCTTCCGAAAGGAGGCAGGCAACCGAGCCCATCTTTGTTCATAGTGAAACCAATTTGCCAAGATAAGGGCATCTGGTTCCCAGCGTTTTACCCACTCCATGAATGTTTCCGCTGTCGCATCTTCATCAAAGAGTTGCAAACTCCATTCCGCGGAACGTTGATGCTCTTCTTGCAGACGTGTAAACAGAGAACCGTATTGCTTAATGAGCAGTGCATCCAGCCTTCGACTCATAAAGACTCCTACTCGCCGGTAGCCTAAGCGTTCAACATTTGCTGCCAGTTGCCTAGCATTCTGGTAATGATCTGCATTGACGTGATCAATAGGAAACTCGTGTAAGCGATAGGTCCCAACCGCTACCGATGAAAAGGGAGCATCCACCGCATAATCAATCCATTCATCACTACTCGAATGGGGCGCTATCACTACCCCGTTGATTCCCCGGCTATAGAGGATTTTAGCAAACCGTTTGGGTGTCATACCTTCTGCTCCCAACCACATAGGCTCCAACCGGTAGCCGAGACGTTCACACCGCGCTGCCGCGCCCTCCATCAAAAGACCCCAAGGCGAATCTTTAACATGCCCTTCCAAGTGTTCGTCACTGTGTAGCCAGGGAATAACAGATCGAAATGTTGCCGGCCGCTGATTCTTACGATAATCCGCAAGCGACGTAAGCATGGGATCTGGAACATACCCCAACTCCTCGGCCATCTTCTTGACGCGTTTGCGCGTCTTTTCCGCAACTCCTGGCATATCCCGCAATGCCAAAGAGACTGCGCTCTGACTCAAGCCAAGCTCTTCCGCAATCGCCTTTTGACAGCGTATTCGCTCCATCGTATAACGATAACTAAGAAGCTGGCTGATATCAAGGCAGCTCCCAAATACTCGATTTCCCTTTCCGGTCTGTCCGCAAAATAGGGGCACATTTATTTTTCAATCTATAGGAATAAAACCGTTTGCTAACGTTGAACGTTTTCGTTTCAGAACTAGGATAAACAATACGTGCATTCACACTCAGAGTATCTTAAGTCCCTGAACTTGTTACTCCCATCTCATAGACTACGAGATCCGCCAAAGGCAGCTATTGCGCTCTTGAAATCCTTTCAGCTTACGATCAAAGAGCAGCTGTATCCGTCACCTCATCTAGACGATCGACGATTTGCAGGAGTCCGTGACCGTGTCTTATCGAAATATAGATATTTGGGCCAATCTAACTCACCTAAGGCCTAAAGATATTCAACCCAATCCAAATCGGTCTTATTTGGGTATTGTCATTTGCTCGGCAAATTCAGAGAACGCTCACATCAGTCTATTACGGTCAGGATTGATGTCGAACCGGAGAAGCCAGGGTCCAATCTCCTCAACCAAAATGAATTTCCCTCAAGGAACATCAATCGAGATGCCATCCTGCTAGAATACACCTACAACCCTATGCATTTCGAATGGTCCACCTACAACGAAAGGTTCTGGAGAGCAATCGTAACGGGTCGCTTTAAATACGGCGTCTACGGTGGCACTAAGAAAGGGGGCACTCCTTGGCTTCTTTTCGATTTGGAAAACGATCCCGATGAATTGGATAACTTGATCAATGAGCCCAACTACCAGAACGTAGCCAAAGAGTGTCATCAAAAACTTCGGCAACTGCTTTTTGATAGCGATGACTTTTTTGTCCTTGCTCCTGCCTATGAGCAGTCGGGATTCAACTATTGGCAGGAGCATGAACATATGGTCACCTAATTTTCCACTAACCTCAGGTTATCAAAGGAGCCTTCTCCTTCTTTCCACAGCTATTGGAAGTGATCAACTCACCGAAGAACCAAATTCGTTAGGCTTCTTAAACTGCAATTCGTTCCAGGCATCGAGGCTTTATCGGACTACCTGTAACATCCGCTGTTAATACAAATCAACATTTAGCAAATGGCTTATTTTCCCATACCCAAGTGATATGAATTAATGTATCGGCCGAAAAGACTGATTCCTACGGATAAACTCCTTGAGCACTTGGTTAATGAGAGATAGAAAACCCTTGCAGCGCTCAACCCAAAAAACTTAAATAGTCATGAAATCTCCATGACAAAACCTCGGGTCACCCAAAAAGATATTGCCAAGGCAGCAGGCGTAACCCAAACCACAGTGTCTTACGCTCTCCATGGTGGCGGCAAAATTTCGGATAAAACTCGTGATGAGATTCTGACCATCGCCAAGCAATTAGGATATCACGATGACCCTATGCTCCGCTCACTTGCGGTTTATCGAAATAAAAAACAAACGGAACAGAACGAAGCCGTTTTTCATGGAACGATTGCTTGGCTAATTGATGTCGGGCAGCATAAGAATTGGGTAAAATCGGACCTTTACGAAAGTTATCACTCAGGAGCACAAAAGGCAGCCAAACGTTTGGGCTATACTCTTGAGCCCCTCTCCTTGGATGATCCGAATCTATCCCTCAAACGGGCCCATCAAATTTTAAACCACCGAGGTATCCAAGGGGCTCTTTTTGCTGTTCCCCCAGATGTGGATAAGCTGGATCAGTCACAGATTTATCAAATCGATTGGAAAGATATTCCAATTGTTGCTTTAGGCTCTTGGCCGTATGACGCAAAGTTTCATATGGTCTGCTCGAATCAATTCGACAGTCTCTGTCTCTGCATCGACCAGACGATCTCGCGAGGGTATAAGCGGATCGCGTTCGTCATAGAAGAATCAGTGAATCAGCGGGTAAATGGACGCTTTCTGGGCGCCTACCAAACTCGGAAAGAGATTCTCAACCCGAAAGGCGTTAAGATATTAGACCCGCTGCTTGTTGACTGGAACACCTGGGAGGAACAATTGAAAGCCTGGATAATCAAGAATCAGCCTGACGTCATCATTGGTCTCCTCTTCGAAACGGGAACTCGCTTTAAAAAGGTGGTGGGGGAGTTGAAACTTAAAGTCCCTAAAGACATTGCGATCGTGAGTATGGATGCCTGGAGAGAAATCGAAGGATGCTTTGCAGGAGTCGACGAAAACTTAGAAAGTATCGGCTATCAGTCCGTGCGCCTTCTCGACTCTTTGATTCGACACGATGAAAGAGGGGCTCCCGAGCACCCTATTCGCCAAATGGTTCAGCCATCCTGGTTGGATGGAAAATCGATCAAAAAACGCGTCTAGTTTCGAAACGAAGCACGCAGCCGTTTAGAATAAAAAAGCATCAGGCTGGTCCCAAACAGTAAAAGAGCATAGCTACTGGGCTCTGGAACCGTAGCAATTTCGTCAACTTGAATATTCCAGGCAGAAGTTCCTCCCGATCCACCATCGGCGAAAATCTGATAAGTTCCCCAGTTCACCGTTCCCGAGAATGTGCCGACGTCCGGATTATTGAGTGGTGTCGCTGCGGTGTAGGTTGTGAAGCCGCTGGAACTAATGGATGAAATATCGAAGTTGTATCGAGCTTGTTCCGAACCGAAACTACCCTCGAAAAACGTTATCGCCAAAACTGGATTCACAGTGCCCCCGACATCTCCCTGAATCGTAATCTGCAAGAGATCTGTTCCATTTAGTGTCGATGTATCAATGCTAAACCCTGTGTTGCTTTGCCACCCAGTTGCAAATCCGCCCGCTCCTCCACCCGTGATGTCGATAGAGTCTGACAACGTACCAGCAGTCGTTCCAGAGCGCCCTCCTCCCATACTAAAACCACCACTTACCTTGCCAGTATCGCTGCCAAAATCCAGAATAACAACCGCATCTCCATTCGTTTGAACAAAAACAAACGCCAACATAAGTAGAATAAACCGTCTCATAGAATCCTTTGGTTACTTTACTTATAGCTTAGCTCAACTTTCAAACGGCTCAATAGTTGCAAACAAGACGATCAAATATCTTGCAACCGTTTTGCTTCAAGACACTTATTCAGATTTGACGCACCGAAATCCAATGTGATTCGAAGGAGCCAGCGATTCGGAGTAGTGACGAGCTGCCGGGCGATAGCGTTTACAGTAGCTTAAATGGCACAGAAATGAGCCCCCTTTTATTTAACAGTGGCAAACCCATCGTAATAAAATCACCTAAAACTACGATTAAGGCTTTAACACCTAAAGGAGTATCAATATGAAAATCAAACGAATCGAACTCAAAAGAGAATCTCTTAAGAAACTCTCGCTTCTCATTATTCTGGGAATGCTATGGATTCCTAGCATCGAAGCCAAAACGATCTATGTGGCCACGAATGGAAATGATTCCACGGGAAATGGGTCTTCGTCCAAACCTTACAAGACTGTCTGGTTTGCTATGAAAAAAGTAAATGCCGGAGACACCATGCGAATTAAACCAGGGACCTATAACGAAACAAAAAGCACGGGCATTAATAAAACGGGAACCAGTAGCTCAAAGAAAATCATCATTCGAGCTGACAATCCTTCCAATCGACCAACGATTGACTTCAACAACACAACGAGTTCTATCGGAGTCTTCATTAACACTCCTTACGTGATCTGGGATGGCGTCCATGTGCGCGAGGGAAACTGGGGAATCACCGTCCAATCACATCATGTTATAATCCGAAATATCAATGTTTATAAATGCACTCTATCTGGCGTTCGATTCTACGAAGGCGGAAATGATAGCACCCTGGAAAAGAGTAACATCTATGATAACGGAAGGATCAACGCCGCTCGTGACGGAGTTAACAATTGGCCACATGCTGTTCTTGGAGTGAACTCCAACAAGGTGACCGTCAAAGAATGCAAAATCTATCGAAATCACGGGGAAGGTGTCGGCCCTTATCGAGGGTGTGAAGATTGGAGAATTCGCGACAACGAGATTTACGACAATTGGTCCATCAACCTTTACATCGATACCGATGAAAAGAAATGCACGGTTGAGCGCAACCTCATCTACTACACCGGATACATGCCAACAAGTGATGCGCGCAACAAACCTGACGGCATTCGGATTGCGAATGAGATCGCTGACTTCTTCAATGATACAACTCCAGTGGTTTCTGGAATACATATTCGAAACAACATCATAATCAACTGTCGAGGTGGTATTAGCAGCTTCCCATACGCGCCTAAAAAGGAATACAAACTCAAAAACTCAACAATCGTCAACAACACCATTTATAAAACGGTCGATGGCAAAAAGGGAATACGAGTGGATTCACATGATGGAGGCGTCAAAGTTCGCAACAACATCGTTCGCAACACCTCGGGCATTCAGCTGGCAGGCGGAGTAATTAACTCCAATAACTTTACAGGAGACCCGAAGTTTGTCTTCGGCTCCGGACAAAACAATGCGAACAGCTACAAATTAAAAAGCGCTTCCCCTTGTCGCAATGCTGGAACGAGCTCAAATGCACCGTCTAATGATTACGGAAAGCGGTCTCGACCACTTGAAGGTGTTGACGACATCGGAGCATGGGAATACTAGTCCAAACCCTGATAACCCAATTCGAATTCAAGAACCCAGGATCACTTTCCTGGGTTCTTTATTCTATGAGAAAACGTTAGACAGAAAATGTTTCTACTGGCAGCGACTGATGCAGAAAGTTTCCGTGGGGAATTCCCCGAGCGTCCCTCTCAAAGGGAGTTACATCGCTCGTTCTTTGGAACCAATTCATCAATTCTTTTTCCAATCGAGCCCGCACTTCAGAATAGTTGGGGTTATCGTATTGATTAATCAACTCCCTGGGATCGGTTTTGTAATCGTAGAGCTCACAGACACCTTGGTGCCGGAAAATTAATTTGTGATCTAACGAACGAATACAGGTAGTTCGAGAGACACTCTCTGGATGTTCTTGCTGCTGCTTCATTTTAGGGGAGTACATATTACCTTCCAATTCTGCGGGATGACTTTCATACCCCTCAAAACAATGAGGTTCATGAATATCGTAGCCCCCTTCTGTGAAAACATAGCGCTTCGAATCGCCTGTTGCTCCCCTCAACTGAGGCACAAGACTTTGGGCAAAATGACTGTGTCGTGGTTCAATGTCGGCCAGCTCGAGAATCGTCGCCATCATATCAAATAGCTCGATAGGCTCCTCCACCGTATGTCCGGGTTTACCACCCGGAATTTGAGCGAGAAAGGGAATACGGGTTAAGCAATCATCCATACCAGTTGGCCACTTCTCCACTAGTCCGTAATCGCCCGCCCAATCTCCGTGATCCGAACAAACAAAAACAGCCGTCTCCTCTTTCAGCTCAGACTGATTCAGAGCCTGTATCAACTGACCAAACAAATGATCCATATATGCAATCATCCCCAGATATCTGGCATGAACCGTTTTCGATATAGATTCACTATTGGCTCCAAGTTGACGATATTCCCGAATCAAAAGATAAAAGTCCGGTTTATCTTCTAAATCGGGAGGGCGTAGTTCACCAACGTCCGTCTCAGAAAACATCGAATGCCAGGGTTCTGGAGCCGCATATGGGGGGTGGGGTAGACATAAAGGAAGAAAAAGAAGAAAA
>JBCCKK010000014.1:0-22869 GCA_039027395.1 Verrucomicrobiota bacterium
ATCGAAATGCCTGATCCGGAAAATCTCCAGGCTCCACGACTTCTCTTGCTACATCGAAGGAACTCGCTAATCCCGATTAGAGATGAATAGGTTAGCCCCTCTCTTAGCTCTCTCAATTTTTTGTCGTTGCTGGACCGTCTTTGGAACCGTCGATCTGATTTTTCCCACGGAAAACGAATTACTTCTCACCGGAGATTTGAATGGATTCTACCAACCGACAATAAGCAAGCGCGCTGTCTCAGGACGATTTGGGTTTGTTCGCACGAATGGACCCGAGCCCCCAAAGTATCTGGAGCGTTTTCACGAAGGCATTGATATTCGCCCATTACGGCGTGACTCCAACGGGGTTCCACTGGACCCCGTTTTGGTCGTAGCGGATGGATCTGTTGTTTATGTGAACAGTGTTTCAAGCCGGTCCAACTACGGAAAATATGCTATTGTACAGCATTCGTTTGATGGATGGCCCGTATATACGTTCTACACGCATCTGGGAGAAGTGTCTGTTTCCACAGGGCAATCCCTTAAGCAAGGAGACCGGGTTGGAATTCTTGGCTATACGGGAAGGGGTATTACAAAAGGTCGAGCCCATTTGCATTTTGAGGTAACATTTCGCATCCAAGACGACTTTACCACGTGGTTTGAAAAAGAGGGTAAAGCCAAATACAAGCAAACAGGAACGAATCATCACGGAGACTACAGTGGGTTGGCTTTTTTGGGAGTGGATCCAACCAAGCTTTTGCTGGCATCGAGTAAAGGTGAATCTCTCTCGGTTCCTGAAATTTTTAAGCAAGAGCGTGTTCAGTTTAAAGTACGCGTTCCTTCAGAAGGGCGATACTGGTATTGGCAAAAACAGTTTCCATTTATGGTCGAAGGAGGTTTGGAAGTTTCTCCCCCTCCTGCCTGGGAAATTTCCTGTAATCGGATCGGAATTCCCCTGTATTTCAAGCGGCTTGAAAAGCCGATCAAACGTTCTGAACTGAGCTGGTTTCGTCCGAATTTATCGATCCAAGAATGGTTTACTCGCGGGTTGATCCAAGGTCGAGGCGGAAAGGAACGTCTATCAAAGTGGGGGCGCAAATGGATCTCCCAATTGACCTGGCCAGATTAAGGAGCCCCTTTGTAGGGCGAATGTTCGCTGACGGGTGAACACATCAAGGGATCCAAGCAGGAACTCGGATTTCGTGCCTGGCTCCACTGTTGGAACGCCCCGAGTGCAAGTGTCAGAACAAGGATGGCGAGACCCATGCGCTTTCTATTCATAGTTTTAGTATAATTTGACCGAACTGTGAGTCAACAGTCAGAACGTTCCAGCTGTCACTCCAGGCCAGTCATCGGTTCGAAATGGCGATGCGGGTAGGTCTGCCGAGTTAATCAAATTAACCTCTGGATTAATGGACCATCCATAGCGAACAGCAGCGGGCTCCTGAATATCCGGATGAGAAACGACTACCGTTGATCCGTCAATGGTAGCGTTAGCCCAGAAAAATCTCTTGTCTTTCCCGGCAATTGTAAATCCTTTGAGCTCCTTTCCGCCCTTGACGGCGAGTCCAGATTCAACATGGTCAAACGATATTCGGATTTGGTTGCCGGAGATCGAGTGGTCTTGATAAAGAGGACCGGAATAAGGGATCGGTTTGCAGAAAAATTTTCCGATGAAGGGAAGTTTGCCAAGTGGACGACCCGCTTCCGTTTTCTGATAAGTCTTCGCGAGGGCCCAAAGGGCTAGTCGTTTACCCACATCTTGTTTGTTGCGCGGGTGGATGTCATCGGCTTCTCCCAAGTCGATTGCAACCGCCATACCCGTATTTGGAAGCCGAAGGGCTTTAAGCTGAGCGTCTCGAAGTTCCGCCCAAGGGTCTTCGACTGGAGTTGTATTTCGCTGTTTGAAGTTAGCCAATTGCACGAAATAGAATGGAAAATCACCTTGTCCCCATTTTGTTCTCCAACTGTTAATTAGAACGGGAAAAAGACTTTTGTATTGCGCCGCTCGTTTGGTGTTTGACTCGCCTTGATACCAAATTACTCCTCGAATTGCATAAGGAATCAGTGGTGAAATCATGCCATTATAAAGCGTGCTTGCAATCTTGGGTGCTTCGTTCTGTGGTGTAGTCGGTCGCTTTCCAAAGTCTCGATCTAGTCGGAATTCCCATGAACCACTTAGCGAAACGCGATCTTCTGAACTTAAGACCAGTGCCAGGTTCTCTGGCTCCCCTTTGATTGCCGCACCCGCAAACCAGTCGGTAAGGCGAACGAGTATCACATTCTTGCCAGGTTTAAGCACTCCCTCTGGAACGGTGTAGGTTCGATGAACCAAATAAGCATTGGTTGTCTCCTCACCTGTCGAGCCCACCTGAACTCCATTGACCCACGTCACATCAAAATCATCAATAGCACCGAGACGAAGTGTTGCGGAATCTGATTTAAGATCGCTTGGTAGTTCGATTACTTTCCTAAAGTAAGCGATCCCATCCGTCTGATGCATAAAATGCCCAGGGAGCTCAAAAGGCTTTGCCCCCGGAAGCGGTTGATCAGGCTCAAAGTATTCGGGCTTAACGTCAGAAAGATCTACCATGCGCGCTCGAACTTCACTCATCCATTGATCGAGTTTTTCTTGAGCGGCGTCAATCCCGTCTTGTTTCGTCTGAAGAAACTCGGTTCGACGTTCGATAATTAATTCAAATTGGGGGTGCTCTTTAAGGTTTTCGAGAGGGGTCCAAGCTTCTGCGGGCGTGCCTCCCCAGTTAGATGAAATCAAACCGATTGGAACGTTCAAATTATGATAAAGTTCGCGGCCAAAATAGTATCCTACAGCGGAAAAACCACCGATGGTCTTCGGTGAACAAACCTGCCAAGAAAGTGGGACGCTGCTAGCAGGTTCATTTTTGGTAATACTCGGAACTGTGAGCAATCGAATATTGGGAAACTGAGCTGCAGCAACTTCTTTGTCTGGATCCTTTGACCTTCGAACGGCCCATTTCATGTTGGACTGACCGGAGCATAACCAAACCTCGCCTATGAGAATGTCTTTGTATGAACGTGTTTCTCCCTTACTCGATACCGTAAGTATGTGAGGTCCCCCCGCAGTCAAGGCTGAAAGTTGGGCGGTCCAATAGCCATCTTCTTTAGTCTGCGTGGTGACCGTCTGCCCCGCAAAGTCGATAGTAATCTGTGAATTTGCAGAAGCATTGCCCCACAAAGGAATCGGCATGTCTCGCTGTAAAACCATGTGGTCGCCGAAGGGAGATCCCATAGAAAGTGTAGCGAGTGCCTGAAATGATTGAGCGCATAAAAGACCAACGAACAGGGCGATTCTCATAAAAGGAAGGGGGGTGGATTTTTTCCAAGTTAGAGAGCTTGTTTCCACTCTTCCTCTTTGAAGCCCGTTAGGAAGGTATTGCCATCGACAACAAACGGGCGTTTCACTAAGTTTCCGTTTTCTTGCATCAACCCAAAAACCTCTTCGGGTTTCATATCATCGAGTTTATCCTTAATGCCAAGACTGCGGTAATCCTGACTGGAGGTATTAAGAAGCCGCCGGATATTTCCGTCGTAGGCTTTCAATGCTTTTTTGAGTTCTGCAACAGATGGTGGAGTCTCTCGGATAGGTAAATTTTTATAGGAGATCGATTTTCCATCGAGCCATTTTAAGGCGTTGCGGCAGGTTGAACACTTGGCATACGTGTAGATCTTGAGCATATCCGGTTCTAATCCGAATCTATGGCATTGCAATGGCAAAGCATTTAAGAGGTTCCCCAGCATTGTTTCCGATAGTCTCTTGGACTCATTCCAAATCGCTGTTTGAAACGGCGCGAGAAATGAAAAGGATTCTGAAATCCACATTGATCACTTATCTCGGAAAGGGACATACCTGTGTGTTGAAGTAGCTCAGCGCCTTGAGCCGTTCGTAGCTGGTAGAGCATTTTTGTTGGGGTCGGCTTTCCTGCAATACGAAAAAGCTTAAGCAGATGCTGCCGCGAAACACCGGCAGCTTTTGCTAGATCGGCAAGCTTAAGGTCTTGGCGGTATTCACGAGAGATAAATTCCTGGAAGCGCTGAAATACGTAGGTTTCAGGTCGAGATGGCGTAAGATGGCCATGATAGGCATCAGCAAAACCTTGAAGTAAAGCCGTAGCGAGACTCAAGTAGTATTCGTCACGTAGGTTGGAGTGTTCAGATTCGTGAGTGATGAGTTCTTTTCCCGTCTTCAGTAGATTCACTAAATGAATTGGCAAAGTGATAGGGGATTTGCAAGAGCGTAGTGTTTTCTTTAATTGGGGTTTGATAGATTTTGGGTGCAACGCACACCAACTGTGGTGGGAAGAGTGATGCCAAGAGAATTGAAGGAATTCTTCTCGTCCCGGAGCAAGTAGGATGGCCTGTCCAGGTATTAACTCGTATGGATCATCTCCCGTTTTCACATGAAGGGTTCCCGAGTGTAGGACGACTAGTTGAAAATCACCTTGAACTCGGGGACCACACACGCCCCTCGGATTGTATTCGGCTTCACCGAACACCACAGAGCCATATCTTAGAGAAAGATTCACTTGAGATATGTTTTTGATCATAGCGGTCATAGAAGGATTTAAGGAAACAGGTTAGATTAGAAACATGCAAATGCTAAATCCGATCAACCCGAATCGACTCGACCCTGAAGAACTCAGTAAAAACCTAGGCCCTTTTGGCTCCTGGCCTTCGCAAGGAATTCCCGAAGGCTACTTTGAACTACCGATGATTGGAGAGGCTTCCGACTTCTACCAAGAAAATGGGTGGATTGTTATTCACAAGGCATTGAGTGAAAAGCGGATCCAACAGATTCTCAATGAGACCACGCGTATTTCCCGAAACAGCAATGGAGAAATCGGAGGAATTGAACCCGCACCGGCAGAAATGAGTGATGACGATGCTTGTAGAAGGGTCTTGTGTATTCACCATCCACATAAAATGTCGCCACTATTTAAGGAAGCACTCGCCTTTCCTGAGTTGACCAGTGTCCTCACCCAGTTGATTGGGAATAATGTTAAAGCCATGCAATCGATGCTATTTCTCAAAGCGAGTGGAAAACCTGGGCAAGCCTGGCACCAAGATGAGGATTTTATTCCGACTCGAGATCGTTCACTAACAGGAGCGTGGATCGCCCTGGATGATGCGACTGTGGAGAACGGATGTTTGTGGGTGGTGTCAGGCTCCCACAAGCCGGGAGTTCTTTGGCCGCAGAAGGTTCACAACGATAGTCGCTTTGATTGCACACGAGAGAGCTACAATTTTCCTTGGCAGCATGAAGACTCGATTCCTGTCGAAGTTAAGAAAGGCTCTATTGTCTTCTTTAATGGATATACTCTCCACCGATCGCTACCAAACCGAGCGGAGTCTGGCTATCGAAGATCGTTGGTAAACCATTATATGAGTGCGGAGTCATTCTTGCCGTGGAGGAAACCTGAACACAATTCGATGGCTCAAGCAGACTATCGCGATATCGAAGTCGTCGCTGGTGTTGACCCTTATGCTTACAAAGGAACCGTTGAGCTGTCACATGCTCATGTTCGTCCTGATGGGCAGGGAGGATGTGATGATCAAAACGATGAGCCCAAAAAGAAACTCGATTAACACGCTCTAGAATAGCAAGACTCAAACGTTCAAAGAGAACTTGTAGACAGATCCTGTATGGATTTACAACTTGTGCGTCACTTCTGGGGTGTAGACCCGACTCCAGGATACACTTCTTATCTGGATTCCTGGCAAAAGGTCGGATATTCGGCATTCGAAACAGGAGCAGGAGATCTGACCTTTATCAAGGAATTCAAAAAGAGTTCCGGTTGGGATTGGATCGCTCAGGTGTACAGTCCTGGGCCAGTGCCTTCCCTAGAGGAGCATGTTAAAGGTCTTAGAGAAGCCATCAAACTATGTTTGGGCGCAGAACCTCTTTTCATCAATGCCCATTCGGGAGCCGATTTTTGGTCGATTAGTGAAAAGATAGAATTCTACGGCAAGATGCTAGAGCTCGAGGAGGAACTCGGAGTCACGATTTGCCATGAAACTCATCGAGGGCGTTCTTTGTTTACACCTTGGGATACCCACGATGTTCTAAAAGCGCATCCGCAGCTCAAGCTAGTCGTCGACTTTAGTCACTGGGTTTGTGTTTCCGAAAGACTCCTCGTAGGATGCGAGGAATCGATTGAGGCTGCGGCCCGCCAAGCCTACTACCTGCATGCTCGGGTAGGCTACGAGCAAGGTCCACAAGTTCCAGATCCCCGGGTTGAAGAATATCGAATTTATCTCGAATCCCACGAAAAATGGTGGGATAAGATCTGGAAATTTCAATCCGAGGCTGGGAGAACCTCGTTTCCGGTGGCTCCTGAGTTTGGACCTCCCCACTACATGCATACCGATCCTCAGACGGGTAAGCCCCTGGCTGATTTGGCTGAGATCTGCGATTGGATGGCTCTGCGCTTAAACAAGCGGTTTAGTTCCTAGATCTTCTAGCAAAAAAGCTCTGCGCGTTTCTCGGTTTACCGTTATACTTCTGCCGTGGAAAAAATTCTTGTAGGGATGTCAGGTGGTGTCGATAGCAGTGTGGCTGCTGCCTTGCTGGTTGAGCAAGGCTATCAAGTCGAAGGGGCCTACATGAAGAATTGGATTAACGAGGATGATATTCCAGGTGAGTGCCCTTGGGAGCAGGACGTTTCCGATGCTCAAGCAGTTGCTGATCATTTAGGTATTCCGTTTCGTGTGGTAGATCTTACACAAGAGTATCGCAACCGAATTGTTCTCTACTTGCTAAATGGATATGAAGACGGGATTACCCCGAATCCCGATGTGATGTGTAATCGAGAAATGAAGTTTGGGGTGTTTCGTACGTATGCCAAGACCAATGGATTTGATGCGGTCGCCACAGGGCACTACGCGCGAAAAAGGCAATGCGAGGATGGAAGCTGGGACTTGATCGAAGGAAGTGATGGAAACAAAGATCAAAGTTACTTCTTAGCGCTTCTCCAGCAGGATCAATTAGCGGATGCTCGTTTCCCGATCGGTGAACTACCCAAGCCAAAGGTGCGAGAGTTGGCCAAGTCTTTTGAGATTCCTGTCGCTGAAAAGAAAGATAGTCAGGGGATTTGTTTTATTGGCCAAGTGAAAATGAGCGATTTTCTCCGAACTTATGTTCCGGACAAACCGGGTAATATTGTTGATCTCGATGGAGCGATTAAAGGGAAACATCAAGGCCTCCACTTATACACACTAGGCCAACGAAGAGGAATCGGTGTGGCATCACCACACTTTGGCGAGGCCTATGTTGTCGTGGAAAAACGAGGGGTAAGCAATGAGTTGGTCATCGCGTTAGACCGACCCGACACTCCGGGACTGTATGCGCAAGGATGCCGTATTGGTCAGCTGACTTGGATGAACCAAGCTGTAAAAACACCGAAAACGATAGAGGCCCGTCCTCGCTATCGTTGTCCACGGCAGGTGATTCGATTTACTCCCGAGCCAGATGGTCGAGCAAGTGTTTGGTTCGAAGAGCCTCAACGCGCCTTAGCGCCCGGGCAAGTGTGTGCGTTTTATGACGGTGAGGTTCTTCTTGGAGGTGGCATTTTTCAAACGATCTACCACGATTCGGCTCCAGTTTCTCCAGACGTTTTACCTAACTACGGAACAATTAATTAGATTTTACGATGAAAAGGCGACTTTAGGTTGCGTTTCCAAGTAATCATTAATGGTGGTTGTAAATGGTTCGCAGAATTCGTCGCATTTCTTCTGTCCCACTCCACTGATGCGACTGAACTCGTCGCGATTGCTTGGATAGTGACGGGCCATTTGGCGTAACGTGTTATCGCCAAAAATAATGTAAGCAGGGACACTCCGCTCATCGGCTAGTTCCTTGCGCAATTTTCTAAGCGATTCGAACAACACTTCATCACATTCGATTTCACCGCTTCGACGAACCGAGAGACGCTTCGGTGTTTCCAGAGGCTTCGTTAACGTAATCGAATTTCGATTTCTCAGGACGTCAAATCCTTCTCGAGTCAATTCAATGACGCTGTATCGATCAGGCGTCTGCAACAAATAGCCAAGGCGTAACAGTTCCCGACCGATGGACTGCCATTCTTTTCGGTGGAGGTCAGAACCTATTCCATAAGTACTTAATTGGTCATGACCGCGCTGGCGAATCTTTTCGGTTTTGGCTCCCGTGAGCACCTCTACAATATGATTCATTCCTGCACCAAAACCACTTGCGCGTTTGATGCGGTAAACACAGGAAAGAAATTTTTGGGCCGGAATCGTTCCATCATAAGTTTCACGAGGTGTTAAACAGTTGTCGCAGGCATTGCAGGGAATCTCAGTCCACAATTCCCCAAAATAGTCCAAGAGATCTACCCGCCTACATGCAGAACTCTCGGCGTAGTGAATCATTTGGTTCAACTGTTTTCGTGCATGGTCCTGTTCTTGAGGATCCGACATTTCGTCAATGAAATGCAGCTGTTTCGCGGCATCGCCTGCACTGAAAAGAAGTAAACAGTCGGAAGGAAGGCTGTCTCGTCCTGCGCGTCCTGTTTCCTGGTAATAGCTTTCCAAGTTTTTGGGTAAATCGTGATGGATCACATAGCGGACGTTCGGCTTGTTGATCCCCATTCCAAAAGCGATTGTGGCGCAGATGGTCTTGGTTTCATCCCGAAGAAAAGCTTCCTGATTTTGGGAGCGGTCCTCATTCGAAAGCCCTGCATGATAAGGCAACGCACTGAAACCACGAGCTTGCAGGGACTCAGCCAGGGACTCTGTGCCCTTACGGCTTGCACAATAGACAATACCTGCTTCGCCCTTTCGCTTGGAAATGAAGTCGATGATCTGTTGAAGCGGTTTCTGTTTTGGGATGACTTTGTAGTTCAGATTAGGCCGGTTGAAGGAAGCGACGAAAATTTCAGGCGATTTCAAATGAAGCTTATCGACAATATCGTTACGGACACGTTCCGTAGCAGTGGCCGTTAAAGCCATAACGGGGACGTCTGGCAGTATTTCGCGAAGCCGAGAAAGTTGGCGATACTCCGGTCGAAAATCATGTCCCCATTCGCTAATGCAATGAGCTTCATCGATTGCCAGGCAGGAGACACTCCACGCCTTGAGATTTTGCTCCCAGTGATCGAGCATTAGCCGCTCGGGTGCGACGTAGAGTAGCTTGTACTCGCCTGAATGGAGGCCTCGCAGCCGAGCACGGGTTTCGTCAGAGCTGAGTGTTGAATTTAAATACGTCGCCGAAACTCCGGCAGAAAGCAAAGCGTCGACCTGATCTTTCATCAAGGCGATTAATGGAGAGACGACGAGCGTTAGTCCGGGGCGGAGCAACGCAGGCAATTGAAAACAAAGCGATTTACCTCCTCCCGTGGGTAACAATGCAAAGGTATCAAGCCCCCCCAATGTAGCTTCAATAATTTCCTGCTGATGTGGCCGAAATTCATCGTAACCAAACGATGTCTTTAGCGTTTCTTTTAGCGAGGACTCCAACTGCATCTTAATATCAAAGCCCCCCGCAAGGGATCGTCAATCTCCTAGACCTCGCCGCTGATCGGAACAATGCGCTCGCCTTCTTCGGAAGTGGGGCTATCACCCACTGGATTAACGACTAGGAACGTTTCAGGTGGACATGAGCTATTCAGCAAGATGGAAGAAATGATCGGAATGGCTTGCTCCAGGTCATCCGTCCCGATGTCAAAATGGCATTTCTTTTCGCTTTCGCCTCCGAGGTCAATACGAGTGCCACCGCCTAAGACGCAGCCTGCTTCTGCTGAACTAAGGGCCTCGTCAACAGGTTCTTCAAAACGTTCTCCACGTTCGATAGGATCAATGGTCTCCGGAATAATGACTCGAATGGTGTGAGAGTGTGGGTTTTCCCGAGCGATCGAACCAATATCAAAGCCGAATCCATCCATTGACGTGAGTTCTTGGAATTCTTCATCATCGCGGTATCCATCAAAATCGGAATCTGCAGCAACATCAAACTTTCGCAATGGTTCGAGAGCAAAACACAGTTTGAGCATTTTAATCATTTCATTTCGACGCTTTTGCAGAGAATAAACGCAAGCAAGGTTATGGAGTCCACAGGCGTAAGCGGGTTTAAGTTCCAAACACTTAACAAATGACTTTTCAGCCCTATCGTAGTCGCCGGTGCGAATTTGAATCACGCCCAGTAGTCTGGGAGGGTTGGGTTCTTCAGGGCGTAGTTCCATTCCTCGGTTGACGTGGTTCCTTGCTTCTTCGTACTGTTCGAGTTCACAGCGCGCGAGAGCTAGACCCATTACAATATCATATTCAAGGGAAGGTGTAGAGCTCAGCTGTTCATTCAGTAGAGGGATTGCCTTCTCGTAATCCTGCCCATCTAAAGCATCAAAGCCCGGCCCCTTGGATTCTTCGACATCTCCTAGATTTAAAAACATTCCTTCATTAGTCTCATCTTCAGAGTTTTCTAAAAATGTTCCATCGAGATAGCTGAAGGCCAACTTCCATTCGGGATCCGGGGCCAAAGCATATTGGAAACCGCAAGGATGATTTTCACTTTCAATGCGCTGTGTTAGGTGCTCATGGATCGGATCTGGATCGTAGGCGGCGCACATGATTTCCATGACGCCTTCACTTGAAACGAAGGCTAGAAAGACACAATCACCCCTAAAGTGATCGAGCAATTCTTTAGCAAATCCTTTGATGACTTCGGATTCATCGCTCGTGGGCCACTCGTTTTCACCGTTTTCCTTCGATTCAACGACAAGCTGAAGAATAAAGCCGAACGGAAAAGGTTTTTCCAGATTCGGGTGCTCGGCTTGCTTTTCGATCTTATAGTGAATTCCCTCATGCTCAAGAGTGGAGGACTGCAGATTCTCGAAGTCAGACGAACTCATGCTTTGGCTATATGACGGTTAGCAAGCTTCAGCAAGAATAAATCTGCAGTTCCGAGTAATAAAAATAGTAATGAGTGTATTTCAGCAAAATCAACGATTCTGGTATGGGTTCTCATTTATAGTTTTCTGCCAACTTATATTAGTTATTTGATACTCTCATGACATCTTTTAACGCTATATAAAGTGGAATAGCACCTGCTGGTGCAAAAGAAAAATCTACGAAGAACCAAAACCAGGGGATGCCTCTTAGGGGAATGCAAATACCTGCCAGGACTGGAATCAGGGCACACATGATGAGGCCGCATTGAATAATCCATATATTTCTTACAGGATCTCGAATTGCGCCAGCAAATAGGATTGCAAGGCAGATATGTGCGAACGCTAGCCAATCGTATCCGTAGAGAATCGGACTATGTCCTTTCTGGACTATTTCTAAACTGTTGATGATCTGGAGTAGGAAGCGGTGTAATTCGTTCGAAGGAATCGTATCTCCCCAAATGAGATAAACGATAAATTTGAGCTCAGGAATCGCTGGCCAGACCGTGACACCGGAAAATAGTAAGCCGAATGCCACAATTCCTAACATGATTTGAGCGCGTAGCATCCTATTTTTTGTTTGGTTGAGTATTTTCACGTGGATCTTTGTTTAAAACAGCAATGATCGATGAAAAGCCATTGCTAGGCTTTTTCATTTCAGCTCCAGATTCCATCTGACTAATGTCGCCATCCAAGAATAGAGCGTCATTGCATTGAAGCTTGAGGAACAATTGAGCAAATTCGTAAAGATTAGGAAACTTATAGGAATTGTAGTCAGTCATTGCCATTACCACACTTCCGTCTTCTTTAATGCCTATGCCATTCCGATGTAGCCGAGAAGAGGACTCCTTATTGAATTTTGGGTGAATGACCTGTTTGCGTAATAGTAGAGGTCCTGACTGTACTGCTTGATCTACGACCGTATTTTCTAGTGGATACTCGGTGGTAGAAATGATCCTGGCTTTTCCATCGTTAATCAAAAAAATGCCATTGGGTTTAAGGAAGAAATTCCCATAACCTTCCTCTCGATTAACTGGACTGAGTTCCGTTCCGTCTTGAATGAGAAGTCCCGAAGGGTGGGTATTTCGATCGAATATTCCTCCGTTCATAAGTAGTTTGGGAGGGGTATTCTTCCGAGAAAGAAAGGCTGATACTTTTGGAAACGTATTTAATGAGGCTCCTTGATCATCTTTCCAGATGATTCGCAGAGAGTCTGGCGATGTGCGTGAGATTCGATAAGTAATACCCTCTACTTTGGTTAACTCAAAACCCGCGTAAGCTAAGTTGCCTAGATGGAGAAGTAGTAACAGGAATAAATAGAGTTGTGACATATCAGGAGCAATTTTTAGCTAGCAGACATTAAGCAGGCTTATTTCGGGTCGGCAGTTGAATCGCATATCGTGCAAACTGCCAATTCCTCGGGTGATGTGGATGTAGCGATCTTTCCAGTGCTTGAGGCCTTCGGGAAAACTTGTATCGGTGACCGGGAGAAAGGGGCGCCAGTTGAGGAAGGGAATGACTAGCTGTCCTCCATGGGTGTGACCACAGCATAACAGATCCCAATCGAATGCTTCGAGGATCGACTTACTGTCGGGATTGTGGCTTAAGACAAAAATGGGATCTTCGTTGCTGCGAGTCTTCTCAAGGATGGCTTCGGGTTTGGTATTTCCAGACCATAGATCGCCCAGGCCGACCACGGAGAAATGTTTTTCGCCCAGGTCTACTTGGGTTTGGGAGTTAAAGAGCAGTGTGACGTTACTTGAGTCCAGCAGTTGCTGGACCTTGGTATAGGTTGGGTATCCATGAGTGCGGCTAGCCCAGGATCTTCCGTCGTGGTTTCCAAGGCAGGCCAATACGGGTATTTGGTCTGAGAGCCGCCGAAGGGTATTCCGATATTCGATAGGATTGTGAAGATTCCAGGTAATGAAATCTCCCGTGATGAACGCTAAATCTGGCTGTAGCTCAAGAGACAAGGAAACCGCGCGTTTGAGTCGGTTAAGACTGGTTTCATCAGAGACATGAAAGTCGGATAGGTGAAGAATACGAAGAGGTTCTTTAAAACGATTCAGAGGAACCGTTTTTTCTGTAATCTCAAACCAGTTCGGCTCAGCAAAACGCATGTAGCATGGTCCAGCAAAACCGGCTACTGAAGTGCTCAGAAGGGCGGTAAGAAAGTTGCGTCGGGTGAGTTTCATAGGCCTTTTTTTGATTGCACTGTGACTAGGTGAGACGAGTGAAATATTTCCGCTGGGGAATTGATTTTCTTCGAGTAGGAAATTTTTGATCCATAGCGTTTTATAAGAGCCTTTTTAACGATCGGATGAACTAGTTTGAATTCTCTTAGAGTTTTGAGTTTTCCTAACTTAATATTGTAGGTTCGGTGGTAGGCTTTCCAGACTAGCTCCGAGCAGTAGATCTTTTGATCCGACCAATCGAATTGAAAATCATAGTCTTTGCCGAGCATGCGAGACACTTCACTTTTCAGAGAAGCTTTCTTATGAGGTGTTGCATGTTTCAGTCTCTTAACAACGTAATGCTGATCCTTTCCTCGTTTGATCCAGTCGTTTAACAGCGTTCGCCGAACGGGTTGAACTGCCTCATAGACATATGGAGACCCAGCATCAAAGAAGATAAGGCCCACATGTGTGTATTTGCAGTCCGTTGCAAGGGCAATCGCCTTGCTCTGTTGGGTTTTAGATTGGTGAAAAATGATGTCACCGTTCTCAAGTTGAGAAAAACTAGATTGAGAAAACCAAAGTAGTTGAATCAAAATCAAGAGACTTAGGAAAATTCGGAGGAGTGGAAGATGCTTCATAGTTCGCATTGTGTTGTTTCGATGGAGGGAATGCTAAGTCAGATCTATGAACGGAGTATGAAGTTTGAATGAAAAAAGAATGAATTCCGATTAGCTGGCTAAAGAACGAATTCATAGAACAAGGGTATGGATTAGCAATAAAGACATACATGGGGGAGGGATCGGGTTATCCAATGGGGATATCAATTTGTATGAGGTGTGCGGGCTGAGTCATCCACAGGCGAAGTCACGGATGATTAGTTAACGTTGGCAAATCCAGTCGTGCTCCAAACGAAGAGATTGCAGATCTTCGAATGCAGGCAAATCCATACACGGCCATACCAAGGTGAATCAGATTAGGCGAATACAAAGCTTGAAACCAAGTGGTCGATGAGTTCTAACCGGCTGGCTTTGATGCGCGATAACAAGGGTTCAGCTAGGTCTTATCTTCCTATTACTTGCGGCTGAGCTTAGACCGAGGAGATGTGATATGTTTTGCTAAATATCCAAAACACTTTGTGCTTGTTTGACCAAAGTCTCTAATACATTCTTAGGTAGTTTCAAGGGAACTACCGGGCCTGCGGAAAGGACTGAGTCCACCATTACAACATATTATTAATAGAAGTAACTTCTATTGCTGTCTGGGAGCAGGCCACAGCCGCAATGTAGCAATGGAGGTACCATGAAATCATTACCCGTTCGTCCATCTCTGGACCAACTAAAACACCAAGCGAAAGACCTGCTTAAGGCATATCAGTCTCAAGAACCCGAAGCAACTCAGCGTTTCCACAACGCACATCCCGATTTTCGGGATAGTTCGTTGCAAAAGAAGCAACAAAGAAAGTTTGGTCTTTCTGATTCACAGTGTGTGCTAGCACGTGAATATGGCTTTGAGAGTTGGTCAAAGCTTAAAGTAGAAGTTCAACGTTTGAGTTGGAACTTTGAACAAAAATACGTGGCGTTCATCGAGGCAGCTCTCAATGATCGTATCGGAGTAGCGCAGGCAATTTTGGAAGATGTGCCTGAGGTGATGGAGGCTGACATCTATGCGGCCTCAGTCGTCGGCCATTATGAACAGATAAATTACTTCTTAGAACACGATCCAAGAAATTTGAAACGCCGAGGAGGGCCGCGAAAAAACTGGGATGCGCTTCTCTATCTTAGCAACTCACATCTCCACAAACTGAACGATCATTTTAGCAATGATATCGTCAAGTCAGCAAAATTACTTCTCGAGCGAGGTGCTGATCCTAATGTGGCCTACTATCATCCGATGTGGCCTAACAGCCCTCTGCGTCCGCTATATGGGGCTTGTGGCGTGACGAACCACCCAAAACTCGCTAGGGTTTTGCTGGAAGCTGGAGCACATGTCAATGACGGTGAGTCTATGTATCACGCGGCCGAAAATAACTACCGGGAATGCATGGAGCTTCTTTTGGAATACGGGGAGGATATTTCTGCTCGCCAGGTGGAATGGCAAAACACACCACTATTTTTCCTTGTGGGTTGGGAAGAAACACACCGTCGTTGGCCGATCGTTGCTCGAGGTATTTCTTGGCTTTTAGAGAACGGTGCAGATCCGAATACCCTTTGCGAAAGACAGGAAGAATCCAGTTTACATGCTGCGATACGGCAAAACCATTCCGTGGAATTGATCGAACAGCTTTTGCAATATGGTGCCGACCCTAATTTGCCGCGCAAAGATGGAAAGTCTTCGTATCATCTAGCGCTATTGAAAGGAGATGCGAAAGTAATCGAGTGTTTGCGGGAAGGTGGCGCACAGCATCCTCAAATGAGTGAAAAAGATCTATTTCTGTCTGCTTGCTTTGCGGGAAATACCCAACAGGCTCTTAGACTTATAAAAGAAAAGCCTGATCTATTCAATTCACTCGATTCCCATGAGAAGCTTAGCTTAGTCGAGGCAGCTAAATCTAACAATATCGTTGCAGTAGAAACAATGTTATCTGTTGGATTCGACATTCGAGAGAAGGGTGTATCTGATTGGGGGGGGCACGCCCCTACATTTTGCAGCTTGGAAGGGAAACTTTGAAGTTGTTAAGGTCCTCCTAAGGCATGGAGCACCACTCGATGTGCAGGCCAATAAGCCACCGGAAGGTGTTCCTCTTGGCTGGGCGGCTCATGGGTCGAAGAACTGCGCCAATCCCAATGGCGACTATACGGGCGTGGTGCAAGCTCTATTAAAAGCAGGAGCACAGCCGAAATCCGATATGCTGAATGAAGCATCCGAAGAAGTTAAAAGTGTCCTGCAACCCTTACTCGACTAAGGGTTGCAGGCTTGGAGATGCGTGCGCAGAATTAGGGTATGGAATCCAAACAAGGGATAGAGGTGGGAGGCCAACAGCGCAAACGGGTCTCGGGTCAGGTGGCGGCCGTTGGTAGCACGCTGGGTATGGCGCCTTGGGTCGGTGGGCTATTTGGGCTGCCGTTCTTTGGGGCCGGCGTGGCGGTCACTTTAGTTGGATTGAAAGTGATTTCTGTGGATCCGTCATCAGTTCACGCACCGTATTGGGTGCTCGTTGTAGCTGGATTAAGTTTTGTCGGAGCAGGGTTAATGGTTTGGGGAATGGCGGTGCGGGCTTGGGCGTTGCAGAATAAGATAAAGAAGAGTCAGTTGCGCTATCCCAATCAACCTGTGTTTGCCGATTATCCTTGGGACCCGCAAGGGTATCAAACGGATCGATGGAAGCCTGCGATTCAAGGAGTTGCCATGGCGACCGGAATGACCGTTTTCTTTTCTATTTTCAATTGGTGGGCTTTTTTCTCGGGAGAAGGGCCTCTCATGGTGAAGATCATTGTAGTGGTTTTCAATTTGATCATCATTGCCGTTTGGCTACATGGGATTAAGGCGCTGATGCACGCGATTAAATACCCACCGTGCCGGCTTCTATTTGATCCCTTTCCGTATAAGGCGAAAGACTGGTTAAATTTGAAGGTTCAGATTCCACAAGTCATTCATACTGTGCACAAGGCTAGGTTAACCCTGCGCTGCATCGAGCAGTATTATGAATGGAGACGAACGAGTAAGGGAAGGACGCGGACGATGATTCACGACCAACTTTGGGAGGAATCACATGAGTTTTCAGGAGACGACCTCGGACCCTTTCCTCAATTTATTCAGTCGACATTTGCCTTACCCGAGGATGGGCCTTCGACGTGCATTCAGCAGGAACGTCCGATCTTCTGGCAACTGGAGCTCGAAATGGATGTTCCTGGAATTGATCTCAAACAGCGTTTCTTGGTGCCGATCTACTAAGCAGGAGCCACGCGAGGCATTGGAAGCGGTTCACGAGCCAGCTCTGCTTGTGCGAGCTTTAAGAGTAGCTGGCTTTTGAGGTCCGCATGCTTCTTAGACCTCCAAAGGTTCCTGAGTTCTCCGGGGTCGTTCTCTAAATCAAAGATCTCTCCCTCGTCTGTATTGAGGTAGATGGTGATTTTATATCGAGCGTCTACGTAGGTTCGAACATGAATCGTCGTCGGTTGGTGATGATGTTCCACCAACGTTGCAGTTCTGGCGTGTTCATCACTTCCTTTCCAAGTTTCCTGTTGATCTAGACCTGTCATCCAAGGATCCGGTTTTAATCCAGCGGCTTTGAGACACGTGACGGGGATGTCAACTAGCGACTGGATCGAAGATGAGCGTTGCCCTTGAGGAATCTTTCCGGGCCAAGCTGCGATCATGGGAACACGAATGACGTCTTCGTAGTGGAAGGGGCCTTTCGCTTTAAGTCCATGTTGTCCGAAGAAGTGGCCGTGATCGGAGGTGAAGACAACCATGGTGTTATCGGTCTGACCAATGGCATCAAGGTGATCCAAAAGTTTGCCAATGTGAGCATCCATACAGGATACCATGCCGTAGTAGATGGCCATGTTTTTAGCGCGCTTCTCCTTGCTTTCGAGATGGGTATGGAAACCGTGCATGCCGTTTCCGCCTTCCTCATTCCATGCTGAAAAGTCCGGGCTTTCTTCCTGAGTCATTTGAAAGTGGATTGGGTTTTGGTCGTGTTCGCTGGGGACGATATCGGGAACCGTCAATGCATCTGGATCATACATGGATGCCCACGGTTCTGGAACGAGATAAGGTGGATGTGGATCAAAGTAGCTAGCCCATAGGAAGAAGGGTTGATCCTTTTCAATGCAATGGTCCATGCGTGCGCATGAACGTTCGGTGATCCAGGTGTTATAGTGGTATTCTTCTGGAATGGTCCAGGCACCATATTGAGGTGGGTTAATCGGTTTTCCATCAGAGAAATCGAACGGTTTGTTTCCCCATTGATTTTCAAAATGATCACGCCAATTATCAAATCCTTTTTCTTCCATCCATAACGCGTAGTGCTGCCCGACGTGGCATTCGTCCGCGTGATTCCTGGCTAACTCGATGTGGTTGAATCCATAAAATGGTCCATAGTTTTCTTTCCAGTATTCGAGGTCTCGAAGAAGTGGGTAGGATTCAAGTGATGGAAACTCTTCGGTTGAGAGCAACTGTTGGAAGTGAGCTTTTCCAATTAGCGTAGAATCGTAGCCGCCCTCTTGAAAGATATCTCCTACAGTGGGAATGGACTCATCGAGCTTGGTTCCCAAAGACCAAGCTCCATGCTGGCTAGGGAATCTTCCTGTAATCAAAGACGCTCGCGTCGGTGTGCAGGTGGGATTGGGGCAGTAAGCACGCTCAAAAAGCGTGCCTCGAGCAGCAAGCCTATCCAAATTCGGTGTTCTAATTTCAGGATTAAGGCATCCGAGCGTGAACCAATGTTGTTGATCACTGGTAATCCAAAGAATATTAGGCTTTTGCATCATGAATGAGAATCGCCGCAGGGATAGTTAATGGCCCGCTGCGATGACGGTTTTTTGGGTGCCTCGATAATTTCTGCCGTTTGATCTTCGATTTCCAGCATGCGTGCCAATAAGCGTTTTCGAAGTTCCCGAGTTACCGGTGTATATGCTTCTGCTTCAATAAGATTAGTCAATTCATAGGGATCGCTTTGCAGATCGTAGAGCTCGGATTCGCTGTAAACTCCGGAGGCCGGGGCTGGTTCCCCATGAGAAACCACAATGTATTTCCAACGCTCGGTTCGGATCGCTCGGGCGGGGGGCAGCCAGACATCTCCAACTTGGATATAGCTTTCCTTGGGCCAATGTTCCGTTTCGTTGCGGGTGAGCGGAAGTAAAGAACGGCCTTGCATCGTCGACGGAATTGGTAAGCCAGCTCCACCCAGCAAAGTTGCGGGCAGATCCACTAGGCTGGCAGCTTCGTGGCGTTCGCCTCCGCCGTTGAAGCCCGGGCCCCAGAGGGCCAAGGGGATTCGCACTGAACTTTCATGGCCCGTGCGTTTGTATTCAGCATTTCGAGTTTTAAAATGGCATCCGTGATCTGAAACAAAGGCTACAATCGTATTCTCGAGTTGTCCCAGGGATTCGATGGCATCCATCATCCGACCCAACGCCTCATCTATGCGTTTCACCATCCCGCAATACCCTGGCCAATGTGCAGGAGCACTGCTTTTAGGTGTCTGAAGATCGGGAGGGAGCCAAGCCTTGCGATAGCGTTCTTCATAACCGTGGGGTGCAAGATAACTGTCATCGATATTTTGGTGGTGTGGCTCCAATAGCGAAAAGAAAAGAAGATAAGGTTGTTCTGGAGTATTGGCTCGATCATGGATGTAGCGAATGGCTGCGTCCGCCATGCCATCGACCCGGTATCCGGGAAGTTGTACAGGATTATTTTCGGTATCCCAGAGAATCGAGGAGTAGGGGCCGCTGGTGAGTTCGACGACCTCTGCTGCGAGCCAGTCTTGATATCCGGCTCGGAGTTCCTTTGCGACCGGACCCTCCGGCTGATCAGGACCGGCAAGATGCCATTTGCCGATGTATCCAGTTCGGTATCCGGATTCATTGAAACATTGAGCAAGGGTGGTTGCATCGGACTTGAGGCCAAGTCCATTCTTCCACACTCCGGTCGTGGTCGCATATTGACCGGTTTGCAAACAGCTGCGTGCTGGACCGCAAACAGGTTGGCATGTGGTGGCATTTTTGAAGAAGGTTCCTTGTTTTGCGAGCCGGTCAAAATTTGGAGTTAATCCGTCCGGATTCCCATTGAGTCCAAGAGTATCCCACCGCTGCTGGTCGGTGAAAAAAACAATGACATTGGGTTTTGCTGAGATGGCCATCAACCCGAAAGTATTCGCGGCAAGGATTTAAAAAGAAAGCAGAAATTCGATTTCAAATGGGACAGTCGTTGCCGTGTGTCTTTTTAGCGTGCCTTCACATTAGGTGGGGGTAGGTTTTTTGCGATGAAGTTGATTTCTTGGAATGTAAATGGGATTCGAGCGTGTGTTAAAAAGGGTTTTTTAGAGTTTATTGAGCGCGAGGATCCCGACGTATTCTGTCTTCAGGAAGTTAAGGCCCGCCGTGAGCAGGTCGAGTTGGGCTTAGATCTTCAATACCGAGACTTTTGGAATTCTGCCCAGAAGCCTGGATATTCCGGAGTTGCCACCTATTCGAAAACTGAGCCTATGGAGGTCACTTACGGAATGGGTATAGAAGAGCACGATCAAGAAGGACGAGTGGTCACGACTGAATTTTCTGATTTCTATTTAGTGAATGTGTATACGCCCAATTCAAAAAATGAATTGTTACGTCTCCCTTATCGGGAAAATGAATGGGATCCCGCATTTCGCAATTTTCTCAAGGCTCTGGAAACGAAGAAACCTGTTATCTTTTGTGGAGATCTGAATGTGGCGCACGAGGAAATCGATATTGCTCGACCTAAAGCAAACGAGCGTAATGCTGGGTTTACCATTGAGGAGCGTCAAGGATTTGACAAACTCATAACCGAAGATGGATTTATTGATACGTTTCGTGAGTTTGAGAAGGGTCCCGACCACTATACATGGTGGAGCTTCCGAGCCGGCGCACGCGGTAAAAACATCGGTTGGAGAATCGACTATTTTGGTATTTCTGCAGCACTGCGGCCACGCTTGAAGCGGGCTTGGATTATGGCGGATGTGATTGGATCAGATCATTGCCCGATCGGTATCGAACTCAAAGACTAGGTTCGAGTTATTCCTGGTTCTGAACTTCAAAGTGGCGACGGTAGTTTCGTGGGGTCATTCCGTAGGTTGCATTAAACAATTTGTAAAAATGTCCGAGGTTGTCGAAGCCACACTCGTGGGCGATTTCGATAATTGATTTCTGGGTGGTACTCATTTGCATTCCCGCCCACTTAAGGCGTGCTTTATTTACTAGATTTCGGGGTGTGGTCTTTAACCACTTTCGACAGGCTCGGCTTACATGTTCATGGGATCTGCCGGCGAGGCGGACAAACTGAGGCACACCTTCCTGAAATTGAGGATATTGTTCGATTAGATGGCTTGCTTGGGTCAACCAGTGGGGCGCCTGCTGGGGATTCCGAGAACGGTATCCGAGTGAAGTGAGTAATGCGAGAGTTCCGAGGAGAAAGGCCGAGGCATTGAGCTTAGTCCACTGGCCAGCGGCCAAATCGGCAGCCATCAGCCGCAGACGTTCTCTTCCGCTTTGGGAAATTTGAAATTCTCTTTGCCGAATCGATACAGGTTCGAACGGGTCTGGTGAATTCGCAAAGAATACTCGTCGCAGTTGATCCCAGACTTCAGGGCGAAACGCGAAGTTGATGAATTGAACATGGCTGCGCTTATCATAAGAGGAGAACGAATGGATATCATTGGGATGGATCAAAACAAAGTAACCGGTTTCAAGAAGCCGAACTTCGTTATTGATCCGATGTAATCCCTTTCCGTTCTCGACCCAAAAGAGTTCATAATAGTCTTGAGAATGCAGGTTGGTCTCGATGGGTCTCTTGTATTCCCAAGCAACATACGTGCAGTCATGAGTATTTGGCCAATCGAGATAGGAAAGGTGATGCATCAAGCTAGCGTAATAAAAAATCACAGGGCCGCAAGACAACAGAGGAGTGCTTTGCGTAAGATTCTTTTTCGATTTTAAAGACTACCAATTATGTTACCCCAATCCCATCTCCCCCAACTTATCCCGAATCGGGTGAATGCAGCTGTCCAAAGATTAGCAAAAAATGTATGGACGGAAGTTGAAGCACTGATGCCAGAAGCAACGCAAGCACAGCCTAAGCAAGTTACCTTGTCAGAAGCTAAAACACTGAAACGCAAAGCCGTTGGTGAATGCTCGTTTTGGGGGAAGTTGTTTGATCAGCGCTGGTGCTATTTAAAGTTTGCTGAGAAAACGGATGGACAGACGTGGTTGTTTTGGACCGATCAGGGGGAGGCCACCCTATACGTAAACAATGAGCCGTATTTTGGATTTAATGTCGCTCATCGGTCGTGCCGGCTTCCCAAAGGAATTAAAGAGGTCTGGATTCAATCGAGTTGTGTTCAGAGCGCGATTTGGCATCCAGAGGCTAATGGGATGGATGCGAAGGGAAGCTACTTCGAAGGTGCCTGGCTCAGAAAACGGGATGATACCTATTGGAATGGGTATCATGACTTAAAATGCTTTTTAGATTTAGCACTGGACCAGCGGCATCGAGAGAATCCGCAGGTGCCGACGACTTTGGCTCACTTCGGTCAGCAGCCTCTAGTAGATAAGTTCAGTCCCGAATATCGACACATGCTACACGGGATGGATTTGGCGGTGGATGCTTTTGATAGCGAGGGAGTTGAGGCGATGAGAAAAGTGATCGCTGATCTTTATAAGAAGCTTCGTTTGGATCAGGTTCAATCGCATTGCATTCTAACGGGACATGCTCATTTGGATCTTGTTTGGATTTGGCCGGAGCGTATTGGAGAACTAAAGGCAGTTAACATCTTTGCCTCGATGAATCATTTGATGGGTGAGTATCCGGAGTTACGCTTTGCTTACAGCCAACCAGCAAGCTATGAGACGGTGAAGCGCCGAGAGCCAAAGCTGTTCAAACACGTTGAGCAACGACTGAGCCAAGGCCAGTGGCAGGCAACTGGAGCTATGTATGTTGAATCGGATACCATGTTGGCTTGTGGTGAAGCTCTTTCTCGAAGCTTTGTTTTGGGGCAAAAGGGATTTACTGAGCTCGTTGGGAAGCCTTCAACTTTGACATGGCTACCGGACGTCTTTGGGTATTCCGCCTGTATGCCCCAGATCATGCAGCAGACGGGC
>JBCCKK010000015.1:0-22797 GCA_039027395.1 Verrucomicrobiota bacterium
CCTGGCTGCGCGCTCATACGCTGGCGCTTGGTGACGCAGAGGGATAGCGCTGGCAGCACGCACCCTCGATTCGCATCGCGTCGTGGAAACCTGATTGATGATTTCATAGCGAGCCTGAATCCTACGATAGGACCGTTCGTTGTAGTGACGGCTAAGGGCGAGGCCAACATTCTTATAACCGAGTTGCTCAATATTTTGAATGGCCAGGTCGGTAAGCTGATACTTGTCAGTAGATGTATAGCTGTAGGTGCTAATTGGTCGGTTAATACCGAGGTAGACACAAAAATAGTGTTTCCAATCAAGTTTTAGTTCTTTGTGTAGAATGCCCAAAAGAAGAATCCCGTTAATGCCCCGATTTTTGAGAACCTGATCAAGTCGTTTTGACGAAAGGCCGGGTTCGTAAGCCCATAGGGTGTCGAGGTGCATGCCCAGTTTTTTGCTTCGCTGACGGGCTGCTCGTTCCATCATTTGATAGGGATAGATCCATTCCAATGGATTGCGATCACGGTGTCCAACCAAGCAAGCAAGTCCATAGTTTCGCCCGGGCTTGCCTGATCGTTGAGCCGCCAAGCCCTGAGCAAATGAGTTGGGCGTATAGCCTAATTCTTTAGCAATCTTCTGAACGCGATCACGAGTTTTGAGACTAATTCGAGTGTGGTTTCTTAATGCCTGGGAGGCTGTTGTCGCGGAAACTCCCGCTTGTTTAGCGATATCGTGGAGGGTTGTTTTTTTGGGAGGTGGCATTACGATTCATCCGAAATATTGAAGATTATTCGAGTTTGTACAATGCTTTTAAGACATGTGCACAAGAACCCCTGAACACTTTAAGATAGCGTTCAGGGGTGGAAGGATGCTCGAGAGGAGAAGAGAGCTTTCCTATTTAGCGTTAAGTTAATTTTTTACAAATTCGATCCAGTTTAAGTTAAAGTTTCCTTTATTGGTCGTTAAGCGTAAGACCTGGTTGCTCCCGCCGGAAATACTGACGTTGTTTTTGGAAAAGGTTTGCCAAGTTTGCCAACCTCCGGTGTTACCTACATTGATTGTTCCCAAGGTCGTATTACCTAATTGAACAGTGATGCTGCGTGTACCCGAGTTGGGAGTAGCGGCCCGCAAACGGATACTATAGGTTCCGGATTCAATAGAGCTGATCGTATATTCCATCCACTCGTCATCTTTCATTGTGTTCACATTATAACCGCCTCCCTGATCCGCAGTCGTATTCATGTCTACGCCCTCGCCGGGACGGTAGTTACCACCTCCACTCGTATTATTATCATTATAGGCAACATCTTGCCCGCCGTTGTCAAAATCCTCTGCTTGAATACGACTAGGGATGGTATGGGGGCCATTAAATGGATTTTGTTGTCCTCCCGAGGGTTCTTTGGTGAGCAGGAAGAATTTTCCGCGAGGTTGAATCAGTTTTGCTGCTGTAGGGCTTAGTATATCATTAGGTGCTGAGAGATTAACGTTGTTGAAAGTGATTTGTGAGGAGGTGGTTGAAACACCTGAGTAACTTGAGACGGTGCCATTGGAGTTAATCTCTTCGACCGTCCAGCCCGCATAGCTGCCAGGAATCGTTAAATGTACCGAGCTGTTACCAATTCCATCAATATTGTTAGGATTAAAGATAAACTTTTGCCAGGGATCTGGACCATTATATCCACCGCGGTCATACCAGACAAACGGATCATATTTAGCACGCCAAGCTCCAATTAATACGTATTCGGTTCCATCAAAGTGTTCGACACGAATAGCATGGATTCGGTTATTGGGCATATTGGGTAAGCCACCTCCTGCTTGATGAGAACCTCCAATGGAAAACACGGAAGCATCACTGATAACGCTGTAAGTTTTCATGTTACTTAGAATGGAGTAGAGCAGCTCTAGAGCATGATAGCCGGCTAGTTTGTTATTGTTTTGAAGCACTCCCCAGCCTTTATCGCGAAAATTGGTTGCTGTGGGTGCGGTGTATTCTAGACGAAATTTGGTGAGCCCCTGAACCATGGGTTTGCCTTCGTATTCTGTGGCAAGCATTCGCAAGTGTTGAGAATAGACAATGGCAGGTTCGTGGCCGCGCTCATCCGGATAGCGGTTCTCGTAGGGGTTTTTTTGATAACCGAACTCGGTGACCCATATAGGAAGATTGACGTTATTGTCATCAAAGTGTCCGGTTAGTTTATTAATCCAATTTTCCCATTGCACATCGAAACATCCGGCTCCTTGGTAGGGAAACGGATAGATGTGCATAACGATACCATCGGAAAAATCCAGAATACCGGTTCCGTCGGAGAGTGTTTCTTGAAAGCACCAGTCCGTCCAACTTTCGTCATTGATCAAGTGGTCTGTGTGTGAAGCAATTGTGTGAATCTTAATTTTGCCAGTCGGGTCGACGTCTAAAGCGGCTTCTTTGGCAGCTTTGCACATGGGGATGTATTTTTCTCTGATGAGTTCTCTGACTTTGTTAATATTGCGGCCACCTGGCTGGTTTTTATCTTGCGGGCGAGAGCCTGGTGGTAGGAAAAAATGCCCGTCAGGTTCATTCCAGATTTCGTAATGGAAGATTTTCCCTTTGTTTTCCTGCATAACTTTTTTGCACATATCTTTCCATACGGAGATCTTGTCGGGTGGGCACCAGTGGTATTCCCATTGGTTGTTCGGATTGCTTAGCGCGTAATTATGTTCTGCCCAAGTGTCTCGGTTGGACCAAAAAGGGGCAAAACTAAGCAGTCCAATCATTTCTACGTCCGCCGCCTGATAAGCACTAATATCTGAATCGAGGTTAGAAAAAGGATAGTCACCCGCTAAGTTTGGATTGGAATTATGGGGAGGAAACAGATTCAAATCGAACGGAATACGAGCGGCGTCTGCACCAATTTCAATGACATCATCAGCGGGTCCGACAATTCCAACATAGGCTGGTGTGTCCACAGCAGTCAGGTGATTTGTTAGAAGAAGAGTTAGCGCAACCGTTGGGAATAAAGGTTTAATACTCATGCTGTCAATTTCTTCTTAAATACTAATAAAAGCAATTGCATCTTTCTGCAATCGCATGCACAGATTGATTTTTTTGGCAGCACCCCGTCTCGACGATAATCTATTGTATCTAGGCACTCAAATTTGCAACGTGGCTCAACACATGGAAGCCCACGGCTATCATTGCTGAGGATGCGGACAAACTAATTGAGGCTCTTCGAGCAGGGGGATGGTCGATACCCGAGCAAATCAGCGTGGTTCATCTACTGGAAGCAGGGCGATCTATTTCGGGGATTTCCGAAAATAGTTATGCGATCGGATACCATGCAACTCAGTTGCTAATCGATGCAATTATACGCAATGAGAGAGGAAGGCCGAAACATCCATTGGGTCTGAATATTGTGAGTGAATGGGTGAAGGGTTCTACGCTCAAAGAACTCCTTTGAAAATGAGCTCGATCATCTTGATTTCTGGAAACGCATCCATTTTCTTTAAATTTACTTCTTTGTAGTCCACATCAATCCTCATTTGATGATCGTTATTTTACGGTTGTTAGCTGATTACTGCTTGGATTACAACATGGTCATTTTCCTCCTAAAATGAACGCGTTGGGACTCACAAGTGGCAACGTCACAAAATCAATAATATTCTCTTAATTTATGGCAGTCTTAAAATTAACTTTAGAAATTGAACATTCAAAACTCGTTGAGAAAGCAGTAGATCCGCTTTGGCAGATTCTAGAGAAAAATATTTCTGACAAAGGATTAGCAGCTTCCGTCGACAATTACCCACAAGTATGGACTCGAGACACAGTGATCTGTTTTTTGGGTGGTTGCGTCGATGGTGCTCCAGATATTCTGGAAGTATTCAAGCTGTCTTTAGAAACACTCGGGTCAAGCATTGATCAATACGGGCAGATTCCTTTCAGTGTATCAATCGCTACCGGAGATGCTGCATTCGGGTCCAAAGACTCTAATCCTTGGTGGGTCATTGGAGCCTTATACTATTACGAGATCACAGATGATTTAGAATGGATCAATGAAAATATTAACACGATTATTAGAGCATTAGATTGGTGCCATTCACAAGATACTCGTCACAGCGGTTTGATGGAGTCGGGGGAATGTGATGATTGGGCAGACTTGTTGTACAATCGCGGACAGGTGCTTTTTCCAAATATTCTTTATGCGCATGCACTAAAAGGAAGTTGCTGTGTTCTAAAAGACATTAATCCAGAAGAGGCTGCAAAACTGGAAACTCGATATTTTGATGTGCGGGAAGCGATCCAAAACACGTTTTGGGTTATGCCCTTAGACGATTTTGAAGACAAAACTCACACGCGAACCCGATTGAGCATGAGTTTAAGTCTTAGAAAAACGAATTATTTTCTACCTTGGATTAATCATTTTGAATTCGGTGAGCGCTTCGACACCGCTGGCAACTTACTTGCGATACTCTGTGATGTGGCTTCCCCTGAGCAGTCTGACGCTATTCTCGATTTTATTGATGCCGTCGGAATTAACGCCCCATATCCGGTAAAGGTTCTATATCCTCCAATCCAACCTGGGGAAGAGGATTGGCGTGACTACTATAAGGATTGGTTAAATAACTTACCCCATCAATACCACAATGGAGGTATTTGGCCGTGGGTAGGGGGATTGTACGTTGCTGCACTAGTGAAGGCGAAGCGAATGGATCAAGCCCGGTCTCAATTAAATGCATTGGCAGAGTGTCTCAATCAAGGAACTCAGATTTGGGAATGCAATGAGTGGATGCATGGAGCAACGGGAAAGCCCATGGGCGCAAAATATCAAGCCTGGTCAGCCGGAATGTTTTTTTATGCCAAATATGCTGTCGAAACTGGCGATACTCCTGGATTTAGAAATCGAAATATGGGCTAACTGGCAATGAAAACGTATTCATTAAAAACTGATATAAGTGATGTTAATTGTTGTTCGCTGTGTTATCCTTCACCAAATTTATGAACGTAAATATGTCTTTTAAATTTAACATGTGTTTTTTTCTTATTTGTAGTTTGCTCGTTGGCTGTGGAAGTGATCACACTCCGCGTTTGGATGTCTTAAAATGCACTTCAGTCGATAAATGGACGGTATCGGGTAAAGGTGAAAAATTTGCTTCACTTGAGCCCCTGGATGGGGGTTTAAAGGTAAAGATCGATGCAAAGCAGTCGTTCAAACTGAGGCTACGGCATAGTGATTTAGCCGACTTGAAACTTCCAGAAATGCAGAAGGTTGTTGTTTCGGTTTCCCTATTGAGTGGCGAAGGAGAAGTTGCTTTTGCACCTGGGTTTCAAGATGCCGACGGGGAAGGACTACGATTTGCGTCCCAATCGATATCTGGCGGATCGGCGGAGCTTTCATGGGATCGCAATCACACGATCACTCAGCAATGGGGAAGATCTAAGAGTCGAAACGGGAAAATCGATGGAATGGTAGAACCCTATGATTTGGAAATTCGGCGGACAAGTGGTCAAGGCCCTGTAGAACTATTAATCTCCGCCTATCTATTCCATTTCCAGGCTCACCCTAGCTCACTTATTAACACTAAGATTAAGACAGGCACTAGGGTTCACATATTAAAGCCCGATGAAGAATCTAAACTAGGCTTGCAGTTTAAAAATCCTTACGAAAAACCTGTCCAATTTCGTGCTAAATTGAAGGTCGAAGGTTACGATAGAAGTATCACGCATTTGGAAAAAACGATTTCGCTTGCGGCAAATGAGAACACATCATGGAACCAGTTTTTTAAGCCAAAGGCTCTTGGGGTCTATTTTGTTGATTACTCGTTTTACCCTTTGGATTCTGAAACACCTTCCAAAGAGGGATTTTTGTCTTTTGCTTATATGAAACCTAATGGGCCCAACGTATTTCGGAGGCCAGGCTTTGCTTTCGGCGTCAATGGAAGTTTTAATCCGGCAAAATCTTATGGTGACGATTTCGAAAAATCGGTAGAAGCACTAAGTATGATTGGGATCAACACGGTCCGCAAGGCGCTGAAGTGGGAAGTTGTTCAAAATGCCGGCAGGAAACGTTGGAATGAAAAGGCGCTTGATAACTTCGATGTGATTGTTAACGCATTTAAAGATAAGGGAGTTGAAGGCCAATACCTGCTAGCCTACAACGCACGCTGGAATGCGCCCAAGGAGCACCTAAAAACTCAGGCTGCTTGGCAAATGCAGCCCCCCCAGCAGCACCCGGATGGCTTGGAAGCATGGTTGGATTATGTAGACAAGGTGCTGGGAAAGTACAGTGATCGGGTGCGCTATTGGGAGGTTTGGAATGAAAGTGACATTTGGAATTTTTGGCGTGGTACGTCAGATGAGTATCTTGAGCTATTGCGAGAAACGAATTCCGTTATCAAGAAGCACGATCCAAACCACCAGACCTTGATTTCAGGGTTCGCCCTCTTAGACGAACATCCTGGGCACAAAGAAGCCAACTTTCAAAAACGAGTCTGTATTGAAGGTATCAATGACTATGACATTCTCGCCCACCACCGCCATGGACATACCGATCGTTTCTATCGGGAAATGGATGGACCCTTAGCCGAAATTAGGAACAAACTGCCACAACAAAAACCGTTGTGGATGAATGAAACTTCTACGGCTAATAAGAAAGATGATTTTAGATATCAGGCATCGGCATTGATAAAAAAACTGTGTTTTTCCTGGAGCCGGGGAGCCATGGGGTATAGCTGGTATACAACACGGGGAGGAATTCTTCGCCCCGGAAAAGAAAAAGGTAGTGGTTGGGGAATGTTTGCCGACGGCTGGCGTCCTAAACCGGTCTATCAGGCTTACAATACCCTAATTGGATTGTTGGATGATATGGATTTTTTCGAAATTCATCGAACCGATCCAGATCGGTTTAGCTTCTCCTGGAAGCCTCTTGAGCGGGAAGATGCGGATCCAAATAAACGGGTGATCGTATTTTGGAATGAATATGAGACTCTCTCCGAGCAAGCATCACTGTATCAGGTTGGCACGGTGAAAGATGCCCATCTCATTGATTTAATGGGGAATCGAACGTCGTTGCAAATTGTCGATCAAATGGTGCAGGTGCAAAATTCACACACCCCAAGATTTTTGTTAGTTGAAGGAACGGAAAGTAACCCGGAACTCTTACCTCCACTTATCGATGTCAAATCGCCTTTACCGATAGCCGTTCCCGGCCGAAATCTGGAATGTGCGTTTACCCTTATCAATCCACTCCAAGGAGATCGAGAGATTCAACTCAAATGGAGCCAACTTCCCGGTCACGACGACAAGGTTATTTCGAAAAACTTTCAGCTTGTAGAAAAAGAAAATAAGGAACTCAAACAATACATACCTATTGGCGAAAATTTTGCCTTACCATACGGGGATTCTCACCACATTCATCTTTCGTATCAAATCCAAGATACCCCATGGAACGGAAACTTGAAGCTTTTGGTTCAGCCGGCGATCGTTGTGCCTGGTCAAGATGAAGATCGAGAACCGGATGTTGTGCTAGATGACTACCGGTATGTGAATAATCGAACAGAGAACGTTCCTCAACTTGATCATCTCAATTGGCAGGGGCCAGAGGATTTGAGCACCCGGGTCTGGTTTTCCAGAGAAAACGATCGGATGGTGGTGCGAATTGATGCTGTTGACGATGAGCATATACCATCCGATCGTGCAAACAATCTGAGCAGTGGGGATAGTGTTCAGCTTCTAATTGCCCTTCCCGGTATTAATTTTCACTACCAAATTGAAGCCGCTCGGATGGCCTCAGGAAAGACGGTTTGTCATGTCGAGCCGCCGATAGTCAATCGTAGAGAAACGAAAGGCTTGGAGGTCACTGCTGAATCTCAGGTAATGGAAGACGGGATTCGCTACATACTGTCTATTCCCTACGCCTGTTTACGACTTAACGATTCGATTCTGGAACGAGGATTCCAAGTTAACGTCGTACAAATCGACCGGGATGATGCTGAAATTCGAGAAGGCTGGATTCAAATGGCTCGAACGATTGATGCTTGGCGGCCAACAATCGAAACACGCGTCTTTCCAACCATTCTTTTTGCTGAAGAACCAAGCTCTAAATAAAGAATAAGCCTGCTTTATTATCTAATAAAACAGGCTTAAAGAAACTTGAGACTGAAGTAGATTAGATTGATACGATTAGTTAGAAGTATAATCCATCAACTCGGTCTTAGATTTTTCTAACACTTCGCTCGTTGTATGCGAACAACTAATATTCCAAGACCGAGGCCAACCAACATAAAAGCAGACGGCTCGGGGACTTGAGTGAGAACGATGCCATTTAGAGGTAAAGCGTTGCTCGTGCCAGAACGTCCATCTAGCCAGATAAACACATCATCTACCCCGTTTGAAGTGAATGATAAGGTGGTTTGGTAGTTAGATTCGATGATCACTTGCGACAAACCGTCGACATTAGAGATTCCCGCCAAACTTTTGTCAGCATTAGCAGTAGCAACTAACGTGTTTGTTCGTGTGGGATCAGTTACGGATATATTGATTAAATCGCTTCCGCCAAACTGAGGCTCGACCATGATCAAATCCAATTCGTATGTTCCTACGTCTAGGCCCTGAAATTGGACTCGTAGAAATCCATTAAACGCATAAAACATATCTTCAGCAACCTGAACAAGAGCATCACCACTTGTAGAGTCGCCGCGATCTCGATTATCTAATCCATTAATACGTGTGTCGGTTTGATCGAAACCACTGACAATTAGGTTAAACGCGTCACTATTAGGAGCGACAAGGTTGAATGTGCTAAAATCTCCCTGATCCAAGCCTTCAACAAAACCGCTTTCAACGCGTCCTCCGATACGTTGAGTGTCCATCTGAGTGTAAATAACCTGCCCGTTAGAAATAGCTGTCAGACAGGCTATAGCCATAAGAGTTATAAGTGTTCCTTTGTTTTTCATTAAATACCTTCTGTTCGTTAATATTGTTTTAATCTTAGTAGGAATCGTGGAATTTAACAAAAGGTGGAGATAGTTAGCGCTTACTATCAACTCCGACGCCAAACGGTGATGTCTCTTGTTTTAGTGAGAGAGGCTTTATAGAGTATGACTATGGCGGACAGCCGGGTGACCCAGAAAGATATAGCTGCGAAAGCAAATGTTTCTGAAGTGACGGTTTCGAAGGCACTTCGTAACCATAACGACTTGGCGCCAGCTACGGTAAAGAGGATTCAGAAGCTGGCAAAGAAGATGAATTATCGCCCCAATGCATTTGCCTCGTTTTTGGCCAAGCAAAGAAAAGCGACGGGAGACCAGGTTCACAAAGCGAATCTATGCTGCATCCTAGGGCATGAACCACCTAGATCTCGTACCACATTACCGCCAGCTCGTAAAAGGAGCACTTCAACGTGCAGAAGTTATGGGGTATTCGGTGGATGTATTTTGGGCCTATGGTTCAACGTGCCGAGGCCGGCGGCTGAATCGAATTCTTGAAAGTCGTTCCGTTATGGGAGCGGTTCTCTGTGCGATGGATTCGGTCGATCTCAAAACGCTTCAATTGCAGTGGGATCAATTCAGCTTTGTCCAAATGGGAAGTAAGCCGGAAACCAATCGCTTTCACTACACAGCAATCGACTATTATCATGCAACCCAAACAGTTTGTCAGCGTCTTTTGGCTGCAGGGCATCAAGCGATTGGGTTAAGTCTACACCCTAGTCCAAACAACACGCACGACTTCGGAATTACGGCTGCATATCGTGAATTTCAGTCGAATCTTCTCAAGCGATTTCAAGTGCCGATACATGGTAACTTGCAGGGCGAACCTCAGCGATACACAAAAAGTCGTTTCTAGCTTGGTATCGGAAGTATCGCCCAACCGCTATTGTTACCTGGGTTCGTCGGCATGGGGGAAGGGTAGATAGCTGTATTGATTGGTTAAATGAGGATGGATTTTCAGTGCCAAATGACGTGAGTGTTGCCGATATTAATCTCCTGGATGGTGATGGGTCGGTAGCAGGAACCTGGATATCAGTAGAAGAGGTGGGAGAAGCTTCTATTGATCTGTTAGTTAGTCAATTACATTCTAATTTTCGCGGATTTCCCAAGCGAGCGAGGGCGCTGACTCTTAAACCGGAATGGGTCTCTGGTAAAACGGTAAAGCGGCAAAACATCCGCCATACTAAATCTCGGACCTAAATCGGCGAGTCGCATTGCCCATTTGATTTAAGCGCTAACTATTCTATTAGTGTGACGAATTTTACTTATCGGTTAAATGAATTCTTATGCGACTAATTATTACAATAATTATTATTGTGTCAGTTGTTTTGGGTAGTTCATTAAACACCGCAGAGGCTGAGGTCCCTCTGGGGTCAACATTTGTGGGAATTGATCGACCGAACTGGCAAGTAAATGCTACTCAGAACGTGCCTATTCTCAATCGATTTGAAACCACACATGCTCGAGTTGCCATGGACTACCGACAAAGTGCTAGTGAACTGGATGACATTATCGATCTCCTGGAAGACGATGGGATTAAGCCCGTAATCCTAGTCGAATATTACCAATACTACGGAGACCTAAAACATAACCAATCGAATATTCGGACCCACTGGTACAATCTTGGGCGCAGCCTGGCGCTGCGCCATGGATCCAAGATTTCTCACTACACTGCAATCAACGAACCGGATCTTTATCTGTGGGTTAACAATGGAACGGATGTGACGGTCAATGATCCAAGAGCGATTATCCCGCTAAACGATTATCGCGCGGCGATTGAAGGGTTTGCAGACGGAGTGCACTCAGTGAACGCTTCGTTTAAGGTGTTTCCAGGTGGCTATGCAAGCTGGTTGTTTCATGGAGACCACACCAACCGGGGATACTCGTCGGTATTGGCTCCTTTATTTAATGATGGAACTCTGGATGGAATCGACATTCATAATTATAATACCGATTTGGGAGACTATAATCGTTCCGCTCAGATTCTTTTTCAAAAAGCTAAAGAACAAAGCGGGATCACTTCCGATATCAATTTTTACTGCACGGAGTTTAACGCAGCAACGGGCAACGCTGGAGCAAAGCAGTTTTTGACTAAAATTTGGGACCATTTGGGTTTGGTTGGCAACAGTGGAAATGC
Organism: Verrucomicrobiota bacterium; assembly: GCA_039027395.1. Classification (GTDB taxonomy): domain Bacteria; phylum Verrucomicrobiota; class Verrucomicrobiia; order Methylacidiphilales; family JBCBYL01; genus JBCCKK01. Next base: position 11,081 of record JBCCKK010000015.1, read on the forward strand.
CAAAACCCAGTTTGCCATGCCGTTTAGTCTGTTTGGACAAGAGAACATAAAGAGTTGGGGTTTGGCTGCCCAACTCAATCCATGGACGCCCACTGTCCGCGCAAAGGTTTGGGAAATGTTACTGCCTCTTATTGACGGAGTTGATTTGGAGCTATTGGATCCCTTGGTCACCGGAACATTTGTTCTCAGAGGAAACGGTAAGAAGATTTGGGTTTGGCAAAACCGTGGTGCCTATTCGGATATTGCAGGTGGGACGTTTCCTCTCACACGGATTCCATCTAATGCATCGACCTTAGAGGTGTACCGTTATGATAGCAGCCCGAATGTGCCATTTCGAACAATTAACTTAGATGGAAGAGAGAATCGGCAGCTCACTAATTTACCGACGGATCAAACGTTATTGTTTGTTGCCAATAGTGGCTCAAATCAGACCTTCACTGACCTGAAAATTGATTTTGATAAAGCTAGCACGCCTACAGAACCCGAGTATTTGAGGTTTGAAGTGGCCGGATATAGTCCAGCGTTGGGTTATGGCTGGAATAATCCCTCGGGAATTTTATCGCGTGATCGAAACTCTGGAGGGTCTTTGTTTCGTGATATTCATATGGATAACGAGGAAAAGGTATTTTTGATCGATGTGGCGAATGGAAGATATCGAATTCGTTTGTTCATCGGCGACAAGCTGGGACCCAAAGACAACATTGATATCGAAGTCGAAGGCGTTGCTGTTTTTAATAACGTCAGCACGGCTCCAGGTGAAGTCAAAACCCTAGAGTTCGAAACGGACATAACCGATGGCCAGGTTTCAATCGGAATTCATGACGACGATGCTGGTGACTTTTGGACGATTTGCGGTATCGAACTTGAGGCTTTAAGCTCAGGTGGTCCGGAAACCGGTGTTTGGTATAATATCCGAAATAAAAGTCATGGGGGGAATCGAAACCTTACCGCCGATTCATCGGGTTCCGGTTGGAATGTGATAACGACGACCAATGCGGGTTGGTGGACCCAGTGGAGATTGATCGATGCCGGAAATTCTTACTTCTTTTTCCGCAACCGAGGTCACGGAGAAACACGTAATTTACGTGCTGCGAACAGTGGTGAAAGTTGGAATGTAAACAGCACCACGAATGCATTAGGCTGGGAGCAGTGGCGGTTAATCGATGTGGGAGGCGGCTACTACAATCTTCGAAACAAAGGGCATGATGGAAATCGCAACCTTCGTGCGGGAAATAGTCGGGAAAACTGGAATGTGAACACGACCACCGCAACGTTGGATTGGGAGCAATGGCGTTTTGTCGATTAGCACGGGTATACGTCAAGAACCTCAGACATTTGTCTGGGCTGGTTGGCTGCCAATTCAAAAACCGTTTTGTTTCTAAAGGTAACTGTTACACTTCGTTAAGTGCCACAGCGAATTACGATTAAAGACATTGCCCAGGAAACGGGCCTGGGGATTGCCACGGTTTCCCGAGCCTTGCAAGGACTGCCGATTGTTAAAGAAGCTACCCGGAAACGGGTGCATGATGCGGCCCAACGGCTGAATTACCGGCCAGATGCATTTGCGCGGGGACTTCGAGCGCGCCGAGAATCCAATTCTCAAAATGCGTTCAAAGCCGTCCTGGGATTTCTCAATATTCATGCGGATCGCCACGAAATGTATACGTCCGCACGCATTCGCGACTATCTAAAGGGGGCTCAAAAGCGCGCGGACGAGTGGGGGTATAAGCTGGAAGAGATTTGGAGTTTTCAACCTGGGGTCAGTGGGAAACGTTTAAGTGAAATCCTTTTAGCTAGAGGTATTCATGGAGTTCTGTTGTATGGAGTTCCTCACATCACCAAGGACGTCCAGGGATGGCCTTTGGATTGGAAACAATTTAGTTGTGTTCACGTTGGTGGGATTTTACCGGAACTCGGCTTTTCATATGTTCAATCTGATCCATTTGACCGCCTTTCGGAAATCATGGACCGGCTGTTTAAACTAGGGCATAGGCGTATCGGGGTAATCTATTCACATGAACTAGATGCGCTTCGTTATCGTTCTCGACACGCAAGTGCATATCGTTTTCACATTCAAAATGTGCCTAAAGCAGATCAACTTCCTATTTTTGAACAACAGGCGCTTCGGCAACTGCAATGCAATCGATTTTCAATCACGCCTCAACTCAGCCGATGGATTAACCGATGGAAACCTAGCGTCCTTGTTGGCGAAAATGTGCGTCGACTCATCGAAGCACTCACCGATGCGGGTTATTCCATACCGCAAGATTTGAGTGTAGTCCATTTGCTAGGAGCAGGTGATACCATTTCCGGAATTTCAGAAAACAGTAGAGCTATTGGCTACCATGCAACCCAATTACTCATTGATGCCATTGTGCGGAATGAGCGAGGAAAACCGTTGCATCCTGTCGGCCTAAATATTCAAAGCCATTGGGTCGAAGGCGCTACCTTGAAAAGGCTAAAGTAGTCTTTGAGTTTGATAAGATACACTTTCGAAGAATACCAATTAGTAGAGCTAGGTCTTTGAGTGATTTCATAAATCTGATCTAAAAAATCAAGTCATCCAATCTTAGTAGGATGACTTGAGATTCCAAAGATCCTGCCCCGTAGGGCGCATGTTCTCTCTAAACCAGAGCAAAGAGTAGTGAGTAAAAAGGGGTATTAATAGTTTGGATACTTTTTCCGAGATAGACAAAACAGCGAGGCTAAGGCAATGACTAAAAGCGAAATCGCTCGAGGCTCAGGCACGGCAACCGTATTAAAATTCTGAAGAACTTCACTTGCAGTGAGTGCATCATCGTAAACTCTCATGATTACAAAATCGCCTTGAAATGCGCCGAAGCTTTGTGCTGCCCAATCAGCTCCCGGAGTAGTGCTCCCTCCACCGAACTGATCTCGTCTTGCTCCTAGGCCGGCACCATTTGTGCCCTGCCAGTTGGTTCCTGGTGAGACAGCATTGTCGACCTCCTGTCCGTTGATGTAAAGCCGTGCTGTTCCGGCATCATTGGCAACACCAACAACCTGAACAAACTCGGAAATCTCCAATGCCGTAAGAGCATGGGAAAGTATTAAATTGGGATCGCTTGCGCCAACCCCTGTTGTTTTATAAGCAAACGTCACTTCGTCTGTGAAAAAACTAAGGGACAAACCCCGACCCGCTCCTCCAGTTTCAAAAACGACTTCTTGCCCAATGAGATCATTAGGTCTGAGCCAGAACTCAAACGTGCCGGAGGAAAGTCCGGTAAATGGCGAAGTAAATAGGGAACCATTACCGCTGGTAAAATTCCAAGCATGGGTAATCGAGGTCGAGGAGCTCACGGATCCAATGGTTGGGCTTCCATTAAACGACCAATCTCGCGAGCCTACCGTGCTGGACCAGGGATCAGTCGTAGTTGTGGGGGCCTCCCAGTTAAAGGATAAATCCGAAGATACCACTTGTGAATATCCTATCGTCCCAAAGATGTTGAATAACATCAGTGACAAACAAAGGTGAATCGTCTTTTTAGGTTTAATTTCCATTTCCCCACCGTGCAGGTTTTTGAGGGAATACCAAAGATTTGAAAATGATAACGTTATCATATTCAAAAGCTGTGAATAGAGTAAATGGAATCTAAATCTCACTCAATGAAACCGATTCTATTAATCAACATGGCCGTATTCTATCTGCTAACTACATTTTTATCGCTTGCTAGTGATCCCAGCCAGCTCATGGGTGGGAGCATTTTCGCAACAGATTCGGATGCAGTGCTAACAGATCAACTTGAAAACTTAAGCGCAGCCGGAGTTTCAATGACGCGAGTAGGTGCTAATTTGGCGGATTTTTTGGAAACATCTTTTTCGGTTGATGATCCTGCCCCGGAAAAATTCGACCGAGCGATTGATTTGTGTGAAGACTTTGGAATCAAGCCGATGATTCTTCTCAATTTTTATCAATCCTGGCATACCATAGATGGAAAACCTTCAATTGATCAGATTGATTGGTATCAAGTTGGAAGGCAATTTGCCCAGCGTTTTGGAGCAAGGATCGAAGTGTATTCGATTATTAACGAGCCCGATTTGTGTCTAAATACGCAGACCGGTGCGGTGAATGATTCAGTGAACGGACGGATTCCCCTAACGGATTATGCGAATGCAATAGAGGCTTTTGCTGACGGAGTCCATTCAGTGGATTCATCTTACAAAGTCATTAACGGCGGGTTTGCTAGTCAGCGCTTTCATGGGAAGTTCAACTGTCGAGGTTATGCGCCAGCGTTAGCCCCGCTTTTCAATGATGGAACATTACATGGACTCAATCTACATAATTACTGCGGTGATATGAACAACAATAACTGTCGCCCCCAGCGCCAGTTCTCAGAAACTAAGCGGGTATCTGGTATTACGGCGGATATCGGCTACTACAGCACCGAATGGAATGTGGACGTCGATGATGCATCCGCAATGCTTACCGAAATGTGGGCTCACATGGGTGTGGTCGGTACCTCCGGTGATTCCGGGGGATCGGTGACTGGATTTGCCTTCCCTTATAACATCAACACGTTAGCGCCAGGAGCTGGAGGGCCAAACTATGGGCTGGCACTGGACCTTGATCCTTGGGTTCCAGATCCTCGGGGAGAGGTGATAGAGCTTGTGACGGACCTCACTAAGGATTTAGCTATAAGCAAAGTTGAGACATCTAACAAAGGTGTGATTGAACTGGAAGGGGCCGGCAAGAAGATGTGGGTCTGGCAGAATCGTTCGAACTACAGTAATATAGCTGGAACGAGCTTCACGATTCAAGGGATTCCTAGTGGGATCTCGGAAATTGCAGTTTATAGACACTCTGGATTACTGAATATGGTTTCCACAGGTGGGCAGTCCGACCTGACCGTAACCAATCTTCCCCAAGACGAAACACTGATGTTTTTAGCCGATCCTAATGGATCTGGTGGGCCGACAACAGGTATCTGGTATCATCTCCGCAACAAAGGTCACGGGGGGACACGGAACCTGCAAGCCCTTGATTCTGGTGCTGGATGGAATGTTCAAACAAGTACCAATACGGGATGGTGGACTCAATGGAAATTAATTGATGCAGAGAGTTCCTACTTCTTTATGCTCAATCGTGGTCATGGGGAAACACGCAACCTTCGGGCAGCGAACAGTGGTGCAAACTGGAGTGTAAATACAGAAACCACGACGGGAGATTGGACCCGTTGGAGACTGATTGATCTAGGAGGCGGATATTATAATCTTCGGAACAAAGCCCATGGCGGCAATCGAAATCTGCGCGCGGGAAATAGTGGAGAAAACTGGAACGTGAACACCACAACAGCTGCCCTGGATTGGGAAAAGTGGAAATTCGTCACCGTCGAATAGACGATTGTGCCAAAATGTAAGGGACTAACAGGGGTATCGACTGAGGCCCCTGTTAGTAAGGGGAAATTAACGTGTTACCTCTCTCCAACTTGATACTCACACGGGACTCTATCCGATTTAAGAGGTAGAGCCTCGATCACAGCGGTTACACAGAGCTTTCCCGAAATAAAAAATGGGCTGCAAAGTTAGACTTCGGGCTTGTGCTGGAAACCCTTATTGATTTGACTGAATTTAATTAATTACGAAGTCCCTGAAAATCTGGCTGTGTTCAGAAAGTGATTCCCAAGTGCCGGCGATGCCTAGGTGTTTATCAGGTAGATTAACAACCGCAACGCAGACATTGTTTGGAACCGAATAGACTTCCTCATTGGGCCAGTTGGTACAGCATTGATTCTGAAGCGGCAGCGTGATAATAGCCGTCGGACGGTTTGCTTGATATCATCAAGAAAGAAAGGGTTCCTTTGACTAGTGTTCCAATCCCCAGCCATGGATACCAATTAGAGTTGGAAAGCGTTTAGTAATTTACATCTCAAATCTACGAAATACTTCGAAAACCTCGGAATCGCAAATAGCGTTTGGATTAAGTTTAAATTTAGAGTGATTTTTCAACGCCCGAAATCGTCGAGGCTAATCGATAGAACTGACAAATCGAGGAGTTGGATCGGGTTACTTTGATCCGTCGCTTTCCACAGTTGCCTTAATCAGTGTTTCATGAGCAGGTGCGATATGCTGATAGACTCGAGTGTGGTGGCCTACCATAACAACAAGCTTGGCATCGTGTAGATGCGTATTGAACAATCGCTCTTCTATCCGATACATCATATCTGTATTATGACGATAGCTAAGTCGCTTTGCTTCTTTTAAAACGTTCTCTGGTCCTTTTTTGAGATCGTCTAGGATGGGGTTTAAATGATTGCGACACCGTCATGGAGTTGACTTCGAGATCTTCGGCAGCGGTTATCAGTGGCGTTAATAGAAAAGGAGCGAGTTGAATGCGGGCTATGCGACTTCGCCTAATGGTTTTAGGTCGAGCTCTCGCACCCAAATGTTTCGAAAACGCACCGGATTGTTGTGGTCTTGTAGTTGGATGGGACCTTTGGGTTCATGGGAGGCATAATGTGGAAGATCTCCGGTTCTCATTCGGGTTCCTCCCAAGATCTTAGCATGATTGTGAATGACGATGCCGTTTAAGAATACAGTGATAAATGCGGGTTCTAGAAGTTTGTGACCCTCAAAAACAGGAGCGGTGAAGGTAATCTCAAAGGTGTTCCATTCGCCAGGCTTTCGAATCGGATTCACTAGCGGAGGCCACTGATTGTAGACAGCGCCGACAGTTCCATCGGGATAGGTGGGATTTTCAAAACTGTCGAGGATCTGAACTTCATAGGTGTCCATAAAAAAGATACCGCTGTTGCCTCGCCCTTGGCCGTCTCCTTCAATCTCAAGAGGCGATGCAAATTCGAGGTGCAGCTGAATATCGCCAAATGATTCACGGCTCCAGATATTTCCCGATTTGGGAACAACCTCGGTGTAGCCATCCTGGATTTTCCACGCGGGGGGAGTGCCATCGCGATTTTTCCAAGCATCAAGATTTGTTCCATCGAACAAAACAATCGCGTCACTGGGAGGATTAAAATCTCGAGCACCAGGAGAGACGACTCTGGGTTGCGGTCGGTTCCGATCACCTGCCGTATAACCTGTTTCCGGTACGATGCGATATTCGTCAGGAGTTAGTGGTTTCATAGTGATTTTTCCCGTGAGTGCTATGCAGGGACTGCTTCGAGTTCTTCCAGGCGGATACTCCGGCGCTCCTCACCGGATATCCGGAGTGCTGTTAACATTTTCATGAGTTGGCAGGCGTGGTCTAGCGAATTTAAAGGTTCCGTGTCGCGCTGGATGGATTCGATAAAATGACGGGCCTGCACGACAAAGTCAGAGTCGGAGGTTTTTCTGATCTCTATGTTCTTTACCTGCAACGAATCAACGGGGCCATCGATAAAATGATTAGCCTTGATATCTATCCCTCCCCGCGTTCCGTACAATTTGGAAATTTGCCATTCGGTTCCGAGTGAATCTTCGACTTTGTCACTCTCAGCGGCCGGATGAACGGCATTGATGCCAAAGGCAAAGAGACACTGAAGAAATGTGCCATTTTCGAAACGAATCGAACCGGCAAAGGTGTCATCGGCCGTGTAGTTCTCCGGTTCACGACTGAATTCCTTGAAAGCCGTGTAGGTTGCTGCGGTTACTTCAATCGGAGTTGGGTTGCCCATGCAAAACCAGGCTTGGTCGATACCATGGATTCCCAGATCAAGTAAAACACCTCCTCCGCTGTCTTTTTGCGAACGCCAAGCATTTTCTTGGATTTGGCTGCCGCGACTTCGAATCCAGCGAGCGTCTGCAGCGTAGATATCACCAAGTTTGCCTTCGAGGACGAGTTTGCGAGCTGCCTGGACAGCGGGACTAAAGCGGGATTGGCGGATGAACATGTATTTTTTCCCACTGCTCCTCACTTCAGCGGCCACCTCTTCCATTTCTTGATAGTTATTAGTAGGCGGCTTTTCACAAAGGACATGCAAGCCTGCTCGAAGACAATCGATGGTTACCTGTTTGTGCAAAAAAGTAGGAACGAGAACAACAACTGCATCTAATGCCTCTTTTTCAATCATTTCCAGATAATCTGTGTAGTGATTTGCAAACCCAAAAAACTCTTTAGCTCGAATGGCGGATAATTCATCAACATCTGCAACTGCTGATAGTTCAACTCCGGGAATCGGATCAAATTGGTTTGGACGGGTGGGATTTATTTCGTGAACGTTTGGGATGGCAAATCCTCGAATTCCAAAGGATTTTCCCGCCTTTGCGCCAACGAACCCTATCTTAAGCGTATCTTTTTTCATAATTGTATTTTTCTGATCTTTGTCTTTAAGTATTAGTAGACTAAGAGAGGATAATAGTTGGTTCAATAGGAAGGTTCTGACAATTTTTGTAATTTCCTGATGTATGAGTAAAAAGACGCCTTGGCAGGTTCGAGCTGGCTCCGCAGATCTTCCTTCTCTGTTGTATGAAGTTATCCGGGAGCGTATTCACAGATGGAAGGCTGGGCAGCTTACTTTAAAAGTGGCTCAAGAGTCTTCGGGTCCAGATCAGCGGTTTCGATCGGCACATGTGACAAAACTCTTTTTTCAGTTAATAGGTACGAACCGATTTTTGTTTCCAAACTGTGAGATGGACGTGCGAGCCGGAGAGCTCTGCATCATTCCTTCGGGGGTGCCTCATGGTGAATTGAGAATCCGCCATCGGGGCCGTTATTCGCATATATTTTCATATCTTACCGAAGACTCGTATTTCTACCATCTACAAGTTCTATGCCCGGATGTGACTCAGCGGCAGGGGGTGATTGTTGCCTATCATCATACATCTAGCCAAATAGGTTTTGCTCGAAAACTGTTGAAGCAACTATCGGCTCGCGATATGGGATCCACTGAGATTGAATTCCAATTGCGCGATGCATTACTTTTCACCCTACTCAGCAGCCTCTTGGTCGTAATTGACCAAGTCGATTTTTCCGAAGAGGGACATCCACTAACGTCTCAGTGTCGTTCACTGGTCCGTCGTAAATTGGCAGATCACAATTTGTCGGTATTCAGCTTATCCCAGGAATTAGGAGTCAATCCAGATTACCTTTCACGGATTTTTCATGCTGAGGAAGGCAAACGGTTGAAATATTACATTAATGAACAGCGGGTTCAGCTTGCTAAGAACCTTATTGAAAACGGCGACGTGACCCTGGGTGAGGTGAGTGATCTATGTGGGTTTTCAGACCAAGCGTATTTTACCCGAGTGTTTCGCGAGTGGGTGGGGGTGGCGCCTTCAAAATATAGAAAGGCCGTGCGTCCCTAAAACTCTGGCGTTTGAAAGTCGTTTTGATTCAAATCAAAACGACGCAGGAGCTAAAATCGTGCGATTTAAGATGGTTCATGTCCAGGAACAGGAGAACCTGGAACAAAGCGAGTTAGTAATTCGGTCTATTTCTTCTTAGCCAAATCAATGCGACTGAACTGAGAAGCACGAGTGCGAATGTGGAAGGTTCGGGAATAGGAGTTGTGGTGATCTGTAGAAAAGTGCTAGCACCATTGTCGAATTCATATCCACGCAAACGGTATTCGTTATTGTTAGCGTTACCCGGCGCAAAGTTTTGATATTGGAAACGAAATGCAACATGGGTTCTGCTGGCTGTATATGCGTCGGCAATAGCGGTGTCCAAACTGCTGCCACTCAATGTTTTGGCCCCAGTGGAACTTCCGGGAGTAAGAACCGAAGCAAACGTGACTGCGTTTGTAACATCATTGTAGTCACTAGTTTCTACTGTCGTAGCGGTCGGTTCGAAATAGATGATATCCAAATCTGAAAAAGGAGTGCCAAAGAAGTTAGTAAGATTGTAGTTAAGTTGTGCCGATTGAAATGTTTCTCCTCCACTGATGGTAGGGAGTTCGAATTTATAAATCACGCGTACCTCATCATCAGTAGCACTGCGATCAGCGACGCCGAGGACGGTAGCGGTTAGCCCTCCTAATTGTAGTCCTGAGGCATTAAAATCGCGTATTTCGCCATCCCCAGTTCCATTGCCAAGGACATTACCAATAAGCGTGGCGGATTGGAGCGAAGATATTGCCCAAAGACATATCACAATTGAGCCGATTAAAGTTTTCATAAATTTCCTTTGGTTCGATTGCTACAATTTAGATCAGAACCGACCTATCGGCTACGGACTTACTCTAGAAAATCCCGAATTTTTCAGATTTGACGAATTTTTTCCGGCAAAACATACTACGCAAACGCATGCGCCACTAAACATGTCTCAGCCTGTTACCCTAAAAACGATTGCAGAAAAAGCAGGGGTTAATCCCTCTACAGTTTCCAGGGCGTTGAGAAATCATTCGTCTATTCCCATCGCCACCCGAAAAAAAATACAGAAAATTGCTAAGTCTTTGAATTATCAACCGAATTCGTTTGGACTTAATCTGGCGGCCCAGCGCCACTACGCCCAAGCAGAAGTTCGAGCTTTATTAGCGTGCCTGATTGGGCATCGGGAATGGAATCCGATGGAGTATGTCCAGTTTTATGAGTTACTCTTTCAAGGCGCGCAGAGGAGGGCAGAGCAACAAGGGTATCTTCTCGAACTCTTCTGGGTTTATGATGAGGCATATCGGGGTAAAGCTTTGCAACGAATTTTGAGGGCTCGTTCGGTGCAGGGACTGGTGTTGATGGCAGTAGATCCTTCGGAGCTTTCTTTAAAGTGGGAGGATTTTTCAGTGGCCACCATTCATGAGGGACACAAAAACCGCATGTTTCACTCGGTCAAATACGATTATTTTCAGGTCATTCAACTTGCAATCGACCGAGTTGTTGGCCATGGATATCAAAAGATCGGTTTGTTCTGTAACCATGGGTTAGATACGAATAGTAAATACCAAATGACCGGTGGGTTTCATGTCGGTTGTGAAAAATACAAGAGTATTACAAAGATTGATCCCTTCTATTATCAGGCACCTCAAAAACGACGAGAGCTAGAAAAAGACCTCCGACAGTGGCTTGAAAGGTATCAGCCAGATTGTGTGCTCACCGCAGGCGGCTTTATCGCTAGGACGCATCAAAAAGTCATTTTTTTGAGAAATATCTTGAAAGAGCAGCTTGCACAGCTGGGCAATTTGAAGACCGTTGTTGTTGACCTTGAGATGGAGACCGAGGAGTCCTCCTTTGCTGGAATGAGAATCCCGCTTAAGGAAATGGGAGCGACAACGATTGATTTGATAACAGCCCAGTTATATCGAGGAGAGAGGGGGTTTGTGACCTCCAAGAAGACCGTTCACATGTTGGGTGAATGGCGGAGTGGAAGCTCTTCTTTGTAAAAAAATAGGGATTGCATCTAGGATGCAATCCCAACAGGGCTAAGTAGAACGAATGACTACCGTTTTTTACGCCTCAATACAAAGAACGTTAGCGTTGCGATGCTTATCAGGGCGTAGGTGGATGGTTCGGGAATGCTGACGACAGCCTCAATACTGACATCGTCAATGTAAGCGGTTTGAATTGCGGTAACTGTAGCACTTTCAACACGATATTTTAATTCGACGGCTCTCAAGTGAGTCGCTCCCTCGCTAACGAGCGAAGTGATATCAAAGTTTTGAGAAAATGTACTAAATGAGCTGTCGCTGCTGGCGTTGAAGCTAAGGCGTCCCGTATTGACTCTTCCACCTCCACTCAGGTTGGTATTTGTCCCCGCGGCGTCTTCGGCTAGGAAGAGCGTGAGCTGAAAAAACTCATTGCCTGTTTCTGCTTGTGCTAGCGCTCCAATATAG
>JBCCKK010000016.1:0-22244 GCA_039027395.1 Verrucomicrobiota bacterium
CCTGATCTCAAGGCCGGGCTTGGGGTCAATGACGCCATGTTCGGGCTACTGCTCTTGGCGAACGGGACAGGGCTTGTGACGGCGATGTGGGCAGCTCCTTACATCGACCGCTGGCTCGGCGCGCGGAGCTTGCAGGCGGTGGTTGCGCTCTTTGCGCTTTTGCTGCCCTTGCCGGGGCTTGTGGGCACGCCTTGGGCCTTTGCGGCCGTGATGGCCTGCGTCGGCTTTTTCTCTGGCTTGTGCGACATCCTTATGAATGCGCGCGTGAGTGAGCTTGAGGCGAGCCACCGCCGGCCGCTGATGAATTCTTCCCACGGGATGTTCTCGGTGGCCTACGCAGCGGCGGCGTTTTGGACCGGGCGTGGCAATCTTGATCCTCGTTTTGATCATGAGCTTCCTATTTCGCGAAGGGGCTCAGTTTGTGCCGATGTATCGCGATTCGCTCCAGCTTTATCGCATGGCTGGGCTTGAATATGCGGACGTGCTTCGAAACCAGATCGCCAGGCAGCAAGCTTTCTCGCGAGAATTTAACCAACTGCGTTTGGATGCCCTTAATCATTACGAGGCGCAGGGAATGACTCCCGAGGTGGCGCGGACGATTACCGTCAATATTGAAGAATATAGAGACAGCATTCGAGATACTTTGGTGGATCACGAGAAACTTGCCAAGCGACTGGGAGATCGAGTGGTTGAGGAGCGAGATCAGGAAATTTCCAACCAAAACTTGAAAACGGGAGTTGAACTTTATCGTGAGCAAGGCGACAACGCTACCGCGGATGAATATGAGGCTATGATTTCGCCTGTCGATTTTGAAGCTGTGGCTGCATTCTGTAAAAGCACGCTTCCTGAATATCGTGCCTTAAACCAGAGGTTAGCTCAGACGCTTCCGGCTGCAGCGGCGGCTCCGCTCGATCTTCCGACTCCTAAGATGGAACAGCGGTTTGCTGAAATTAGAGATGGCATCAATGCCTATGTTCAGGATTTGCCCCAATATATTCAACAAGCCGAGGCATGGGATCCGAGTAAGAGTGTTCCGCTCCTCAAGGGTTTTACTGCTTTTATAACGGGGCGAGATTGGCTAACAGCAAGTTATTGGCAGGATTTTTACGGGATTCTTCCCCTTTTCTGTGGATCTATCATGATTTCAACGTTGGCATTGAGTATTGCCGTTCCACTTTCAGTCGCTGCAGCAATCTATGTCAACCAAATCGCTACACCCCAGGAGCTTTCTCTTATCAAGCCCTACATCGAGTTTATTGAAGCGCTTCCATCGATTGTTCTAGGTTTCTTTGGTATTGTCGTTCTCGGATCATTCCTTCGAGATGTTTCCCAGATTGAATGGTTGTCCTGGTTTCCCGGTTTCCCCATGAGTGAGCGACTGACAATTGCCACGGCGGGGGTTCTCCTAGCGCTGATGGCAGTTCCAACAATCTTCACACTCGTAGAGGATTCGCTCAATAATGTGCCTCGACACTATGTTGAAGCGTCGTATGCTTTGGGCGCAAACAAGATGCAAACCATCTTTAAAATCATGGTGCCGGCAGCGCTATCTGGGATCGTTTCGGCAGTTCTGCTTGGACTTGGACGAGTCATCGGGGAAACGATGGTTGTGCTACTTTGTGCTGGAGGAATGATTGCAATTCCCGACTTTACCCAGGGAATTGGAGCATTTTTCCAGCCAGCTCATACGATGACCGGAATCATTGCTCAAGAGCTGGGTGAGGTGGATTATGGATCACTTCACTACCGAGCCTTGTTTATGGTAGGGATCGTTCTGTTCTTTATTTCACTGTTATTAAATTACAGTTCTCAGTTTATCATTAAGAAATTCAGCATTGGAGAATAACTTTTAAAGAAGGACAGACATGGTTACCAAGAACCCATTTGAGAGAAAGATGACATCTGCAACTAAGTGGCAGATCGGTATGACCTGGTTCTTCAGACTTTGCACTTATTTTATCTTAGGCTGTGCCGCCTATATCTTTTTGGATATTGGTATTAAAGGGGGACGGGAGGTTTTTCAACTAGCCCCACCTTTCATTAATGTGCCATTTTTGACTGAACGCCCAGAGACGTTGCACGTTTTTGACTACGAAGGCCAGGAACTGAAGTTAGGTGCTGCAGACTACCAAGTCTTTTTGGAGGAAAATGACGAAAGTAGAATCCAAAATGAGCATACGTATGTTTACTGTTCGGGTGGTATTTTCCCAGCTATTGTTGGGACAGTCCTGTTAGTAACAGGCTCCGTGGTAATTGCTCTTTTCTTAGGCGTTATTTCCGCGATTTTCCTCAGTGAATACAGCAAGCGTGGACCATTTATTCAGGCCATTCGCTTGGCGATTATTAATTTGGCGGGTGTTCCTTCGATCGTATTCGGAATTTTTGGCGCGGCCATGTTTGTCAACTTCCTCGATTGGAACATTTCCCTAATGGCGGGTTGGTTCACCTTGGCTTTTATGGTTCTACCGATTGTGATTACTGCTTCCGAAGAATCGCTGAGAGCAGTTCCCCATGGATTTAGAGAGGGCTCTTTGGCGTTGGGAGCAACTCAATGGCAAACGATTCGAACCAATGTCTTGCCTTATGCTCTTCCTGGGATTCTGACTTCCTCGGTTCTCGGTATCACTCGAGTTGCCGGTGAAACGGCCCCAATTATGTTCACGGCGGCTTACGTTGTTCGGGATGAGTTGCCTTGGGAGGTTGCTAAGCTCAGTGATTTCTTCTTTCAAGGGGTAATGGCTCTTCCCTATCACATTTACGTAGTCGCAGCTAAGGTCCCTCAGAACGAGTATACTTCGAAAGTGCAGTATGCGACCTGTTTTGTCTTTTTAATCATCGTATTTCTCATCGCGCTCACATCGATAATATTGCGAATGAAGGTGCGTGAAAAAATCAAATGGTAGGATAATCAAACTATGAGCACGCAAACCGAAACGGAAAAAGATATGGATCAGCAGAAAGAAAACGCTGCTACAGAAGGCACCAAATTAGAGACGCTGGAAAGTATGTCCTCGAATGCTTCTAGAAGCCGCACTCTTATCAACATCAAGAATGTTGATTTTAAATACGGAGAGAAACAAGCCCTTTTTGACATTAACCTAGAAATTCCTGAGAAGGAAGTTACCGCATTTATAGGACCCTCGGGTTGTGGTAAATCCACTTTGCTCCGGTGTTTGAACCGGATGAACGATCTTGTCGATGGAGCTGTAGTTAGTAGTGGTCAGATTATGATCGATGGAGTGGATATTAACGGTTCGAATGTAGATACCATCGAATTGCGTAAGCGGGTTGGAATGGTCTTCCAAAAGTCCAATCCTTTTCCTAAATCCATTTATGAGAACATCGTCTACGGCCTTCGGATTCAAGGTGAGACGAATAAGTCCAAGCTGGATGAGGTAGTTGAAAAAAGCTTGCGGGGTGCAGCGCTTTGGAGTGAGGTGAAAGACCGTTTGCACGATTCTGCGACGGGTCTCTCTGGTGGTCAGATGCAACGCCTTTGTATTGCTCGCGCAATTGCGGTTGAGCCTGAGATTATTTTGATGGATGAGCCTTGTTCCGCCTTGGATCCAATTGCGACTTCCAAAGTTGAGGAATTGATTGCTGAGCTAAAAAACAAGTTCACTATCGTGATTGTTACTCACAATATGCAGCAAGCGGGCCGTTGTTCAGACCACACCGCATTCTTTTATCTCGGGAAATTGATCGAGTTTGATCGGACAGAAAAGATTTTCACGAATCCGTCGAAACAGCAGACCGAAGATTATATTACTGGACGTTTCGGATAATCCGGGCGCAATATACGCGCTATGGAAATGGATGAGACGCGGATTGAGTATCTCCAGGGAATTTTTAAAGGCCCCTTGTTGAAACTCAAGGACACGCTCCTGATGATGGCGAGTCTTACGGACCGCAACATGACGCTTGCGGTCAATTCCTACCTCGAACGAGATGAAGGGAAGGCTGCTATTGTTGAAGCCGAGGATGCGGTAATCGATAAACTCGAAATGGATGTGGACGACATGGTTGTTACCTATGTTTCAACCCACGGCCCAATGGCGACAGCTTGTCGTGTCGCACTCTCTGCATCGAAAATCTCCGAATCGCTGGAAAATATCGCAGATCAGTCAGTGACCATTGCTCGCCGTTCTCGTCAGTTATGTCAGCTTCCCGAACTCGATGCCGGAGCTGATATTCCAAAGATGGCAAAGCTTACCGTGAGTATGATTCGCGACAGTATTTCTGCTTTTGTTGAGGTAAATCCAGAGAAAGCTCGATTGATCAAAAGCCGTGACAAGGAAGTTGATGCATTGAATGACATGTATGAGACTCAACTGAACCAAATAATGGAAGCCAAGCCGGACCTTGTTCAGTCGTGCACCCACACCATGTTAATTTGTCGGAGTTTAGAGCGGTCTGCTGACTACGCTAAGAACATCGCAGAGGATGTTGTCTTCCTTTATACGGCCCAGGATATCCGACACGGGACCAATAAAATCTAACAGTCCCACGGGCCTGTCAGTTGTTCTTTTTGAAGAGATTCGGCTCTTTAGTTTAACTGCTTAGCTTTTCAAGTAGCTCGTCGGAAAGACTCAGATTTGAATAGACGTTCTGTATGTCATCGTGATCGTCGAGAGTCTCAATTAATTTAAGAGCTTTTGCTGCCGATTCATCACTAATCGTGCTTTCATCTTTTGGAAAGTGAGACAGCTTTGCTATTTTGGGAACTAATCCCGCATGAGTTAACGCTTTCTCTACCTTATCGTAAGCATCAACGGGGCAGAAGACTTCCACTCCCCCGTGCTCGTCAGGCTTAATATCCTCAGCTCCAGCGTCGACCGTAATCTCAAAAACAGTCTCCTCATCGGTATTTTCAAGGTAGAAATAGGCTTTTCTCTCAAACATCCATGCGACGCTGCCCGGGGCACCCAGGCTTCCATTGTTTTTATTGAAAATACTGCGGATCTCTGCGGCGGATCTATTTTTATTATCCGTCATGGTTTCAACCAGGACGGCAATACCATCTGGTCCATATCCTTCGTAAACCAATTCTTCATAAGCAGCAGCACCTTCTAGTTCTCCTGTCCCCTTGAGGATGGCTCGTTCGATATTGTCACTGGGCATACTTTCTGACTTGGCTGCGGAAATGGCCGTGCGCAAGCGGGCATTTAGGGAGGGGTCTCCCCCGCCAAGTTTTGCCGCAACTTGTATCTCTTTGGAGAGTTTACTAAAGAGTTGCCCTCGTTTTACGTCGGTAGCGCCTTTTTTACGTTTGATTTGTGACCACTTACTATGCCCAGCCATCTTCAGAATTTGTACGGGACGGAAGAAGTTGTCAACGGCAACTCATCTGCCAGCATAAATCGAGCGGGAGGAACGTTGATTCTGGAGAACGGGTATGGAATTGGGATCAAAGAAACCTCTCGATTATTAGTCAATATTGACCGGGAGATGAGTGCGCTAGACGAACATTCAGATCAAGACCTAATGAAGCAGGTGGCAGGTGGAAATGAAGCTGCATTTGAACTTCTTGTGGAGCGCTATCAAGATCTTGTTTATGGGACATGTTACCGCATGTTGGGTTCTTATCACCAAGAAACGGGAGATGTGGCCCAGCAAGTGTTCGTTCGCGTGTATAAGGCAGCATCTCGATACAAGCCCAAAGCCCTTTTTAAAACATGGCTACTTACGATTGTTCGTAATTGCGTCTTTACCCATCTGAAGAAAATGAAGCGGCAACATGAGGGTAAAGTCCCTCTTCAGCCGGAGTGGGAAGAGGGAGAGAGCGAGGAGGTTTATCCTGATCCGGCAATGTCGGATGCGGCAGAACGGGTCTTGGAGCGAGAATTGGAACAAACACTTCTAGCCGCAATGGACCAACTTCCCGAACAACAGCGCATGGCTCTGGTTTTAAGGCAGTATGAGCAAATGGATTATCAGGAGATAGCTAATACTCTGAAAACGACTGTGTCTTCTGTAAAATCCCTTATTTTTCGGGCTCGAGATACCATGCGAATGGCCCTCAAAGATTACATGGAAAAATAGATGACAGATCAAAGAAACTTTTTTGCCTCGAATAAGTTTAATATACTATAGGATTGTCGAATGATGAATGAGCGAAATGAAAAAGAATTAGACCAGCTTCTGGATCGTTGGAAGAGTCCAGAAGCTCCTCCTTGGTTTAAGTCAAAGGTCATGGCTCAAATTCGAGAAGAAACGGAGCCTGTGTGGTATAAAGTCATTTTGGACTTCTTTTGTTGGAGAAGGATGGCTGTCGGTTTCGCCTGCGTCGTTCTTATAATGATTGGTTTACGCTTTTTTGTGATTCAAGACACGCCAACGACTGTCGTTGCTCAACCTTCTCTATCGACGGCTTTGGACGCATTTGCGGCCTATTCGGAAGAAAATGAATTCTGGGAAGAGGAGCCTTTGTTGTGATTTGGAAGCTTGGATTGGGCTTATTGGTTGGTGGGCTATCTATTTGGGGAGGAACACTTCACGCAACGGGATTGGACAAGTCTAAAGAAGGGGTGAAGGATCGAAAAAAATTCGAGCGCCAGATAAAAAATCGGTTTACACCGAAGCCATTTTTAATGGCAGGTGACAAACGGTTTGAAAAAATGTTACAGCTTGCTCTGGCTGACGAAGACCAACTTAGTAATGCTTTTGATCAGTGGCCAGGTATGGAGAGCCTCGATGATCGAGCAAAGCGAATGTTCACGCGTCGGGTTAAAGGGTTTCGAGATCGTTTGCGAAGAGAGGCTTTGGAAGAAGCCAAGAACCTTGAGATTACTTTGGAAGAACGTGAAAAAAACGAATTTATCCGCTCCTATTGGCAGCAACGAATGCAAATCGAACGCCGGATCCGTCAAAATGCCGAAGAAGAATTAAAATCTTCGATGAAACCGATCCGTGAAGGCCTTAAAAAAGAGTGGGGTAAGTAAGGCTAAAATCTTTTCCAGAATGAGGGTAAAAGGAGCAGAAGAATCGCATAGATTTCGAGTCTTCCGATCAGCATGAAAGCCGAAAGCCACAATTTGCTAAAAGGACTTAGTGCTGCGTAGTTTTTTGTCGGACCAACATCAGCAAGAGCGGGGCCGATATTGTTGATGCTGGAAATTATTGCCGAGAAAGTGCTCGTAAGCCTCAGGTTTGGCTCAAGGAAAGCGAGTCCCAGGATGCCGATCAGAATCAACACAAAGTAGATAGCGAAGTAAATGATAACACCATTAATGTCTTCTTCAGGGAGAACTTTGCCATTAAGTTTCAGTCTTTTGACAAGATGCGGGCGATAAACAAGGTGTAGATGCCTCAAGGCAGTTTTTCCAAAAACCAAAAAGCGCGAAACTTTCATGCCTCCTGAAGTTGATCCTGCACAGCCTCCCATAATCATCAGTCCCAGTAGCAAAAATTTGGATAGTGGAGGCCATTGGTCGTAGTCTGCTGAAACAAATCCAGAGGTGGTCATGATGGCAACCGTTTGAAAAAGTGAGTCCACCATACAGCGAAATTTCGAAACCGATTCCTCATGCCAATTAAAAGTTAGGTCCAAAGCAATCACACTCGAAACAAATAATATAATAAAGGCGTAGAAACGAAATTCCTCGTTTTCTTTAAGTACACCTAACCGCTTTTTGATTAGGACGGCGTAGTGGAGGGGGAATGCCACTCCTCCAACAAACATGCTGAGTGTAATCCAAAGATGGACAGAAATATCTGGGTAGAAAGCGATGCTTTCGTTGTGAGGACTAAATCCGCCGGTAGCGATCGCACACATTGCATGGTTCACGGCAGAAAAGAGATCCAAGCCACAAAGAAGAAGGCCGCCAGCGGAGATAATCGTAAACGCAACGTAGATTAAAAGATATCGAAACGACAGGGATTGAAATCGTGTCGCCATGTCCGAATCGGCCAGAGCGCTACTTTCGCGACTAAATAGCGCTCGGTTTCCAATCCCAAAAAATCCTAAAACGGCTACAAAAAGAATGATAATTCCCAGGCCTCCCATCCACTCAAGAATGCTCCGCCATAGAATTAAGCTTCGCGGAAGCAGAGTGAGATCCGTTACAATGGTCGCTCCTGTCGTAGTCAACCCCGAATAAGCTTCGAAAAGAGCGTCCCAAGGGGCAAATGTTAACGGTGAAAGTAGAAAGGGGAGAGATGCGAATGCTCCGCAAATCAGCCAACCGAGGCTGACAACCGCAAATGCTTCTCTTCGGAAGACACGGCTGCGATCGGCCCCTTTTCCTAACAGTGTTAAAAGGAATCCCGCACCTATTGTAGGAATAAAGCAAGACAGCCAAAGTTGGGGCCATTCTGATCGAATTCCACCTTCGAATAGTAAGGAATAGAGAAAACAGATGAGGAGCATTACACCCTCAATGACAAGAATACCGCCAAGAGCCATCAGAACGAGTGGGATATTCATGCGAGAAGCGTTCTATTATAAAGCGGAAGCAAATAGTTTTAGAATGGATTCCCGGGACTTAGGGAGTACTAAAACCATAAGCGCATCATTCTGTTCGATTGTATCATCTGCGGTGGGCATTAGAGTTCCATCTGCCCGTTCGATACCTAGAAGCAAGGCGTGTTCCGGCCAAACGACGTCTCTTACTTTTTTGCCAAAAATATCGGATGATTCGGCTTTGAGACGAATCCGAATAATCTGGGCGCCTCCCCGATTCATCTCCCATAACACAACATACGGTTTAGTTGTAATGTAGCGAAGTAGCTCAGTTCCAGTAACAATACGGGGGCTGACGGTAGCGTTGATTCCCAGGATGTCCCCAATATCTGTCAAAATCCCAGCATAGTCGGGCCGATGAATAACCAGAAGGCTGGGTCGAATGCCGAGTTTAGTTGCCTGGAGGCAAGACATGACATTATTTTCATCATCACGAGTTGCTGCGACAAAGACGTCTGCTTCCATTACATTTTCTTCGATGAGTAGTTGGGAATGAATCGCGTGTCCTTCGACCACATTGACCCAAGGGTAGTGTTCGCTGATCCACTCACATCGAGCGCGGTCGGGTTCGATGACTTTGATCTGAACGTCAAACGCATTGAAGTTTTCGATGAGGGCAATTGTCACGTCGTTGGCTCCATAGACCACAAGCCGAAATCTTTTCTCCTTTTTTTCTCCAACTAACTGGCGGGCAGCTTCCGCAAGAGGACGGGGGGAGCCAATGAGAATTAGTTGGTCGTTCGCTTGCAGCTTTTCAGAGGCGGAAGGGATAAGTACATCCGAACCGCGTTGAATTAAGCCAATACGCGTTCGCAAGGGTAGTTTGAGATCCATCAATGGAAAATCGACTGCGGGGCAATTTTCGGAGAGTTCAACTTGAGCTACTTCAATGCTTCCCCGCGCAAATTGGTCGAGAACTGGGCTGATTGGCGAACGGATCTCTCGAGCCAAATGAGCGGCAGTTAAGCGTTCTGGGCTTACTAAGTAATCGATATTGAAGTGGTCGGAATATGAAAATAACTCATGATCCTGTCGGGCGGGTGCATGATAACGGGCGATTACCTCGCGAGCGCCCAAGGCTTTTGCGAGTGAACAGGCTACCAAATTAGTTTCATCATCTGAAGTGAGGCAAAGAAAAATATCTGTGTCTGCTATTCCGATACTTTTGAGGGTGGTTGCCGAAGTTGCTGATCCAATAACAATACGAGCATCTATGGTCTCTTCGATTGATGAAAGACTGTCTGGATTAGGGTCTACCAGGACGAGTTCGTGACCGTTCTCTACTAACAATCGAGCTAAATGCGATCCGACTTCACCAATTCCGCAAATAACAATTTTCATGAGAAGAAATTCAAGTGGAGAGATGAATTGGGATTTGTGTTGCCCGACTAGGATTCGAACCTAGACAAGCAGAACCAAAATCTGCTGTGCTACCGTTACACCATCGGGCAATTAAGGTCCAGTAAAGTAGAGCGGCTATTCGGATCATTCAAACAAATAATTGATGGGTTAGTTTTCTAAACCTAAAGGAATTTTACCCAAAGCAATTTCATTAACAACGGATGGCAGAAGCTGATGTTCGGCTTTTTGAATACGTAAATGAAGGCTCGTCGGCGAGTCTCCTGATAAAACCGGGACCTTACTTTGGGATATAATGGCACCACCATCTAGAGATGAATCCACCCAATGAACCGTGCAGCCGGTTTCCTTAACGCCAGCATCCAGGGCTTGCTTCCAAGCTTCAAGTCCCTTGAAGTCGGGAAGAAGTGATGGGTGGATATTAATGATTCGTTGGGGAAAGGCATTGAGAAGAGGCGCTTTTACGACCCGCATAAACCCGGCCAAGATGACCAGTTCGGCTCCAGCCGACTGGATCGCTTCTGCGAGTGCCGTTTCGATTTCAGGTTCGAGCTTCGTTTTAAATCGGCTAGGTGGGCATGCGAAGGTGAGTAGGCCATATTCAGCGGCTATCTCTAAGATCTTCGCGTCGGCAAAATCGCTAGCTACAAGGCAAACCTCGACGGGCAAGGAATTAGCCACAATATTTTCATACAGTGCGATGAAGTTAGAGCCCCGCCCTGAGCCAAGAACGGCAATCTTTAAGGATTTAGAAGAGGTCATAGTGTTCAGCTTTTCATTCGCTCAATAAGATTGGTTGTAGAACGCCCTGGAGAGAATGGAAGGATCTTAATTTTAGAAGCATGTTTTTCTAAAATAGCACGCTCGGGAGGATAAAGGTCATCAACCGTGTAATCGCCTCCTTTTACGTAAATATCGGGTCGGGCAGCATCGAGAAATTCTACAGCTCGGTCTCCAGAAAAAATACTTACAGCGGTGATACAAGCGAGAGCGGATAGAATTTCTGCTCGATCTCCTTCACAGTTGAGAGGACGTGACGGCCCCTTCAATTTCTGAACGCCAGCATCATCATTAATCCCTATCAGAAGGCTTTTCCCTAATTCAGAAGCTTGTTGAAGGTAACGGACGTGGCCAACATGTAGAAGATCAAAGCACCCGTTCGTAACAACGAGTGGGGATCGGTCAGAATTGAGATTGGATCTCCATTCTATAAGCTGGTCAAAGGGTATGATTTCTCCCATGGGCAAACGCTGAAAGAAATCCAATGCTTTGACAATGAGAAAGGTATTCATCCGTGAGCTCCGGCTCAGGAACCTTTAACCTTGACCCAGGCATACCTTTTCGCAAGATCCGCTTGGTTACTTATTTCCGATATGTTGGGCTTACTCTGGTATTTTCTATATGGGATCGTTGTGTTGGGACTTTCGGTCTACGGAGTTCATCGACTCTGGATGATCATTACCTTTGTGCGCTGTAGAAACCAGAAGCACAAACCACTGTCGACCTTTGATGTGCTGCCTCAAGTCACGATCCAACTGCCCATTTACAACGAAAAGTATGTGATCAAGCGGCTTCTGGCTGCGGTCTGTGATCTGGATTATCCGATCGAACGTTTCGATATCCAAGTGTTGGATGATTCGACCGATGAAACCTGCGACATTGCACGCCAGGAAGTAGAAAGGCTAAAGAAACAAGGCTTTCAGATTGAATATATTCATCGAACGAATCGTGAGGGTTTCAAAGCAGGAGCTCTCCAGAACGGTTTAGATAAAGCTCGAGGCGAGTTCGTTGCAATCTTTGATGCCGACTTTGTGCCTGCTTCGAATCTGCTTCGAAAAAGTGTCGATTACTTTACTGACGAGCGGATAGGAATGATCCAAACGCGATGGGGGCATATTAATCGAGGGTTCAGTTTGCTGACTCGGATTCAGGCATTGCTTTTAGATGGCCATCTTTTAATTGAGCAGACGGTCAGAAATCGCAGCGGCCGATTTTTCAATTTCAATGGAACTGCAGGAATTTGGCGGAAGAGCACGATTCTTGATGCAGGCGGATGGGAGCACGATACGTTGACGGAGGATCTGGATTTGAGTTATCGGGCTCAGATGCAGGGGTGGCGATTTGTCTTTCTTCCTGAAGTGATTACACCGGCAGAGTTGCCTGTAGATATGAATGCGTTTAAAACGCAACAGCACCGCTGGGCCAAGGGAGCGGTTCAAACGTGTAAAAAACTACTGCCGCGGATTCTTTCTAGTGAACTTCCTCTAAAGATTAAGTTGGAAGCCGCATTTCATTTAACCTCCAACTTTGCCTACCTCCTTCTCGCTGCAATGGCTCTTTTAATTATCCCGGATCCTAAGGGTAATCCGGATTTGGTGACTTTGATGTGTATTCATATCCCTATTTTCCTACTGGCTTCATTTACGGTGATCCTATTTTACGCTCTTGTTCTATGGCAGGTGCGCATAAAGTGGTATCTCGGGATGGTTTACCTTCCCATGCTGATTGCGGTTGGCATCGGATTGTCGATCAATAATGCGAAGGCCGTTCTAGAAGCATTGTTCAATATGGAGTCCCCTTTCAGCCGAACTCCAAAGCACGGAATCGAATCGAAAAAACGCCCGGAAGCGTTGGCTGTTTATTTCTCACAGAAATCCTGGCTTGTGGTGCTTGAGTTTTTAATGTTTGCGCATTATGTCCATTATATCTTTAAGGCCTTCGACTACGGATTGTGGCTCTCTCTACCGTTTTTTGTGTTATTCTGTGCAGGCTTTGGATACACTGCACTGATGTCGATTGGTGCCAATAACTGGGCAGATTGGATTTTCGCCAAAACACGAGTTAAATCATTAATTACCAGTCATGGAATTTAATTGGGATTCGTTTAAAGGAGTAGAGGTGACCGTAGAAGAGGTTGCCGAGAGCTTTGAAGATCCCTTTTCATTACGGTTTCTGCCCGATGAAGGCGATATTGCTGATCGCAGTCGGTTTTTCTGTTTGGGAAAGAGTCTAGGGGGGAGAGGCGTTTTTACTGTTTACAAGTCGACAGGTAAGCTGGTTACGGTGTTAGTTGCGCGTCCAATGACCGATGAAGAACTCTATTTTTATAATAGAAAATCTAACGAATCGCTATGAGTGTTGAAAAGATCACATCCTGGAATCAGGTTCCCGTTCTGGAAAGCTTAGAACAGGAGCAGGCGTATTGGCAGTCCCACCAAATTGATTCGTCGTTACTAAGCGCCGCCTGCATTAAATCATCCGGCAGCGAATCGACAACGATTACCTTGCGCATTGACCCTCGGATGCTCGCTCGGCTCAAACGCCTTGCAGGCCAGCGGTATCTAAACTATCAGAGTATGCTGAAGCAATGGGTTGCCGAACGGCTTGAAAAAGAGCTGGAAGGTAAGAGCTAACACCTTTGTTTGTTAACGAGGTCAGCAGACCTTTTCGCGTTGCCAACTTTTTTCCAAGCGATACGATAATTACGATGAAAAGAAATTCGGGTTTTACATTAATCGAACTGCTAGTGGTTATCACCATTATCGGCATCTTAGCTGGTTTAGCGTTTCCGGCGATTCAAGGGGCACTTAATGCAGCCAAAAAGGCAGAGGCTAATGCTATGGCAAATCAGCTGAAAATAGCTTTAACCAGCTATCAAACCGAGTACGGGATTTGGCCGACGGTATTAGATACCAGCTCAGAGGTAGAATCCGATGACACTACGCTTTATAATATTCTGATTGGTGATTCGAGCACAACATCTTCTGGTCAGAATCCGCGTAGAATCGTTTTCATGGAGTTCAACTCAAAGTCACTGAACCCTTCCGGATCTGGTTTCTTAGATCCATGGAAAAACACTTATCGAATCAAAGTAGATCATGATTATGATAATCAGATTACGGACCCCGGGAGTATAACCATCAATGCTTCAATTATTGTTTGGTCCAATGGAAAAGATGGTTCCTTCCAAACCAATGATCCAAAGACTTGGTAATTTTAAAATGAAACGAGGGTTTACTCTTATTGAACTCCTCGCAGTTATTACGATCATCGGCATTCTCGTCGGGATTATAATAGGTGTTGCAGGAAATGTTCGTAAAAAAGCGGCTGTCAGTCGGGCTAAAGCTGAGATTTCAGCCATTGAACTTGCGCTTGAGCGATATAAAATTGATAACGCGGATTATCCAACGGGTACAGCGATTAGTATTCCAACGGGGGCAAACTCATTCTACGCGGGTAGTCCGACTTCAGGAGGCTATGTTTCTGCGAGCCAAGCCTTATTCAATGCGCTTTGTGGAAGGGCAAATTACAGTGCTCTAGCAGGTGCGGGTGATACGATTTATTTAGAGGTTCGAGAAGGACAGGTGGGAAATTCATCTGGCTCTGCGAATTCGTATCTCCAAGATCCGTTTGGATTTGCCTATGGTTATGTTTACGATCCAAGTGGTTCCCCGAAATCATATTACAATGAAGTTGTTCCAGATATTTGGTCAACCTCAGGGGAAACGACCAACCCAAATTCTGGAACCAACAATTATATTTATCTTCGCTGGGTAACCAATTGGGGAAGTGGTCGCTAGAAACCTTTTTCGTTGATCTTTAAACTCAAAAAACCTCGGTTTCCGAGGTTTTTTTGTGATTTAGACCCAATCATATCATCACATTTTGATATGATTATATTTATCTTGCGGTTTGCTAAAGAGCTCTTAGGTTCGTCCCATGGTCAGAAAAAGTATATTCTCGTCGGAGTCCGTAGGAGAAGGGCATCCTGATAAAGTATCGGATGGTATCTCGGATGCGGTTCTAGATGCGTGTTTGGCACAAGACAAAAACAGCCGGGTTGCTTGTGAAACTTTGGTCAAAAACAATCTGGTTGTTTTGGCTGGTGAAATCACGACTCGGGCCAAGCTTGATTATGAAAAAATCGTTCGAGAAACGATTCGTAAAATCGGTTATGTAAACTCGGATGATGTCTTTCACGCAGACCAAGTATTCATTACGAACGCGATTACAGGACAAAGCCCAGACATCGCTCAAGGCGTCGACGCTCGAAAAGCTAAAGGGAAAAAAACTTCAGAGCAAGGAGCAGGAGACCAGGGCTTGATGTTTGGATTTGCTTGCCGAGAAACTCCTGAGTTGATGCCTGCGCCGGTGATGTATGCACATGCTCTGGGACGAGCCTTGTCTAAGATTAGAAAATCTGGGAAAGCGCCTTGGCTTCGTCCCGATGCCAAAACTCAAGTTTCTGTTGAATATCATGATGGTAAAGCGGCTCGTATTAGTGCCGTCGTTGTTTCGACTCAACATGCAGCAAGTGCTCAGCATGCGATGATTGAGAAATTTATTAAGGAAGAGTTAATCGCGAAAGTGTTGCCCGACCGAATGTTAGATCGCAAAACGGAGATTTTAGTGAACCCAACAGGTAGTTTCGTGATTGGAGGTCCTCAAGGGGACTGTGGATTAACTGGAAGAAAAATTATTGTAGATACCTATGGTGGAATGGGACGCCACGGTGGGGGAGCATTCAGTGGAAAAGATCCTTCCAAAGTCGACCGAAGTGCTGCTTACATGGGGCGTTACGTTGCCAAGAATATTGTAGCCGCAGGATTAGCTGAGAAGGCTGAGGTGCAATTTGCTTATGCCATCGGTCATCCAAAACCTGTTTCATTCCTGGTGGACACATTTGGAACCCAAAAAGTAACGGAGAAGAAAATAGAACGTGCTGTTCTGGAAACGTTCAGCTTTAAACCTGCAGATATCGTGAAGCAGCTAAATCTTCTCAGACCTATCTACGGAAAATCAAATAACTATGGTCATTTTGGTCGTCGAGGCCAACCCAACGACATTCCTTGGGAGAAGACCGATAAGGCTGCAAAATTAAAGAAACTTTGTGGACTTTAAGAACCCCCTCAACATATAGGATAAAAAAACGGAGACACAATGAGTGTAGATGTAGTTAGTCAAAAGGTAATTGATAGCCAGGATTATAAAGTTAAGGACTTAGCTCTTGCCGACTTTGGGCGTAAGGAGCTGGATATCGCCGAAAGCGAAATGCCTGGGTTGATCGCACTGCGCGAAAAATTTGGAAGTGAGAAACCCCTTGATGGTGTGCGAATTTCGGGATCACTTCATATGACGATTCAGACTGCGGTCCTTATCGAAACACTAGTCGCCTTGGGCGCAGATGTTCGCTGGGCGTCCTGTAACATCTTTTCGACACAAGATCACGCTGCTGCAGCTATTGCGGCTCGCGGTATTCCCGTGTTTGCTTGGAAAGGGGAGAGTTTGGAAGAATATTGGTGGTGTACTTACCAAGCGCTGACCTGGCCGGACGGCAAAGGTCCTCAGTTGATCGTTGATGATGGTGGGGATGCCACCCTACTCATCCATAAAGGATTTGAATTGGAGAAGGGTAGTGACTGGGTGGAAGGAGAATCTGGAAGCGAAGAAGAAGCTGTCATTAAAGCAAAATTAAAAGAGATTTTTGCATCTAACCCAAAACACTGGCATGGCGTTGTTGAGGATTGGAAAGGAGTTTCCGAAGAGACTACTACGGGTGTGCATCGCCTTTATGAAATGGCCCGGGCTAATACTCTATTGGTTCCGGCAATTAATGTGAATGATTCAGTTACAAAATCGAAGTTCGACAACTTATATGGATGCCGTGAGTCTCTGCTCGACGGAATCAAACGGGCTACGGATGTGATGATCGCAGGGAAAGTTGCCGTTGTTTGTGGCTATGGAGACGTTGGTAAAGGATGTGCTCAAGCTCTTAGGGGTATGGGAGCCCAAGTGGTTGTCACCGAAATCGATCCAATCTGTGCTCTGCAAGCAGCGATGGAAGGATTCCGAGTCATGCCAATTGAGGACACATTGGGGTGGGCGAACATCTATGTTACTACGACAGGGAATAAAGACATCATCACCGTGGACCATCTACAGAAAATGGCGGATGAAGCCATCATCTGTAATATCGGACATTTTGACAACGAGATCCAAGTCGACAAACTTAATGCGTTATCGGATGTTAAAGTTGAAGTTGTTAAGCCTGAAAGCGAAGGGGCTGTCGATAAGTATACCTTCAAGGATGGACGGTGTATCTACCTTTTAGCAAAAGGTCGCTTAGTCAATCTAGGTTGCGCAACAGGACACCCAAGTTTCGTAATGAGTAACAGCTTCACTAATCAGGTCTTGGCACAGATGGATCTTTGGAACAATCGTGAATCAGCAAAGCCTGGTGTTTCTGTTCTCTCTAAGGAATTGGACGAAGAGGTAGCTCGGCTGCATTTAGAAAAGATCGGTGCGAAAATGACTATTTTGAGTAACGAACAGGCAGACTATATCGGAGTGCCGGTTGGAGGCCCTTACAAGCCTGAGCATTACCGTTACTAGACGAACTTTTTCTCAAACCAGATTACCGAAAAGCGGCACAGAATCCTGGGCCGCTTTTTTACGACCATTTCCTTCTGGATGCGAACCTAGCCTTGGACTAAGGTGCGCTTATGAATCCAGAACAAGATCGTTGCGCTGGTATTTTCGTTCCGCTGTTTGCACTGCGAGGAACGGACGACCATGGGATCGGTGATACTGAGGCTCTGACTGAAATGGTTGACTGGTGTGCACAACACGGTGTCCGGGTTCTCCAAATTTTACCAATCAACGAAACGAGTGGAGACAACAGTCCCTATAATGCTGTCAGCTCTGTAGCTCTCGAGCCAACGACACTTTCTCTGAAGCCGGGGAGCGTTCCGGGTATGACGGAACAAATATATGCAGATGTAATATCAAGACACTCAATTGCCGAGCTTTGCGATGGCTCAGTTCAATATCGAAAATTAGAGGCACTTGTAAATGATGCCTGTTCCCATGCGCTGGATAATCTCTCGGAAGCGGAGTTGGGAGCATTCGCACGCTATTTGAAGCAGGAAGAGGATTGGATTTCGGCTTATACCGAATTTCGAACACTGATGGACTGGAATGCGGGCTCACCCGTTTGGCAGGAATGGCCGGAACCGCACAGAAATCGGAAACAATTAGCGGGTTGGCGAGATAGCTTGGATCCCGAGATGCGCGAGCGATATGATCGATCGATTCGATACTTTGGATTTGTTCAATGGGTGCTTCACAAACAGTGGAAACGTGTCACCGACTATGCACACGAACGCAGTGTGGAGCTTATGGGGGACATTCCTTTTGGAGTAAGTCGACATAGTGCCGATGTTTGGGCGCAGCCTGAGCTGTTTGACCTAGACTGGAGCGGGGGTGCTCCTCCGGAGCCATTATTTCAGGGAGATCCTTTTGTTAAAAATTGGGGGCAGAATTGGGGAGTGCCTCTTTATCGCTGGCAGAAAATGGAAGAGAGTGACTACGATTGGTGGAAGCGCCGAGTCAGGCACGTTGCTCAGTATTTTAATCTTTTTCGAATCGACCATGTCTTGGGGTTCTATCGCTTGTATTCATTTCCGTGGAGCCCCGAGCGAAATGCAGAATTTGCCGAGGTTTCGAAGGAGGAAGTTTTCGAGGCCGTAGGAGCTCTACCTCGTTTTTTCCCAGAGTCAGACGAAACAGAAGAAGGATGCCTTGTGAATCAGAAACACGGAGAGAAGCTCCTTAAGATGATTTTAGAAGCGGCTGGAAACTCTATTGTTGTGGGTGAGGATCTTGGAGTTGTTCCGGACTATGTTCGCCCCTCCCTCAAATCACTCGGTATTAGCGGATTCAAGATTCCTGTATTTGAGCGTATTGAAGAAAATCGCGAGTATAAGCCAAAAGAAGAATATCCGATTCTTACGGTTGCCACCTTAGCTACGCATGATCATGAGCCGATGGTTGCTCTTTGGAATCATTGGTGGAAGGCCTTCGAACAAAGCTATTCTCTTGAAGATTCAGATCCGCTTAAGCAGCGTGGAATTGAGCAGAGCTGGGAGCTTTACCGGACACAACGTTTCGTTGGACTACAGGATCAAGAGCTCATTCGCGACTACGAACCAATGGTTCGCGAAGCATTCATCAAGAGCTTGTGGGAATGTCCATCTTGGCTATCAATCCTAATGATAACGGATCTTTACGGATTGGAGACTCGATTCAATGTTCCAGGACCCGTTTCTGAATCAAACTGGTCGCAAAGACTTCCAATGACCGTCGGTGAATTAACATCGGTCGAGCCTTATGCTGGGATCAGTGCTTGGCTACAGAACTTACCCAGCCGGTAAGATCAGTGAACACGGCTCCTGTGATTAGTTAAAGCGTGGATTAATATCGGGAATCTTAACGCCAGAATGAATATCAGCGACTTTCGGCTGCTCAATTTTTCGGCGATCGTTCAACCGTTGTTCTTCCATCATACGCAATCTTGTGACAGCACTTTGATTGGCTTGTTGGGAAGAAAAAGATGCTTGCTGTTGCGAGAAGTTGGTCGTTCCACGCGAGTTCTGGTTTTGTTTTCCGAATAAGTAGGGGGATCCAGAATTATTTTTCAGACTTGGGTTGAATTGAAATGCATCTGACGAATTGTTGATTGTGTAGTTTTCAGGCAACTTTTTCTCTGCTTTCGCTTGTTGGACGAGGTTTTTTTCAAAGTTGCTTACTTCTTGTTCTACACTGGTGCCAGCAGTGCTCCAATTCCGCTGTTGCCGTTCTTGCCACTGCTGAAAGTCACTGTTGGCTTGAACCGCTTTCAATTTCGAGTAGTCGACAGGTCTGCTTTCGAAAGATCCAGTTTTGGGATTGTAAAAAACGTTCCCAGCGGCACCACTCGATGAAAATGGATCGGTAGACTCCGGTTCTTTAATAGAAAATGAATTTGCGGAATTGTTTTTTGGATCTGGAAGAGGTTCCCAGGCACTCGTTGTGATACTGGGCTGAAACATCTGTTGCTCGCCCTCGGGTCTATTCGTGCTTAGCTCCTGGGTCTTTTGTGTTTCAGAAAGCTGCTGACTGTTTCGTTCTAAAATATCGTCGATGATTGAGCTCTTTTCGTTTCGATTTTGCAAACGTTCTGCTTCGGCTTTGGCTTCCTTTTCCTTTAGACCTTCTAAGAGCCAGTTCTTTTCTTTTTTGAGTTGTTCTTGCTGTTCTTCTTTGGTCAGCTTGGGAACCGTTTGTTGAGGGAGCTTAGTGGAAGGGAGAGTCGACTCGGTTGCGCTGGGAAGAAATGATTCAGCTTGCGACGGCGATTTCGTTTCGACCGAAGGCATTTCAGGGAGCTGTGTCGAAGGTGTTTTAGTATTTTCAGCGTTAAGGAAACTTCCGAAAGATAGAGCGGTAACGCAGAGAATTTTCCAATTCATAATTAAACAAAATACTATAAAAACCCAACTGGGTCAATACGTCTCGGTCGCCTTATTCGCATTTATTGCAGCAACGTTGCAGCCTGCTTTTTCCAAGAGTCCTCGGTCACTTTGAATTTCTGAGCATCTTCGCCAACGCGACGGATGGAAATCGACTTGATTTGATCGCCTTGTTGAATGGATTGAACAATATCCATTCCTTGTAGAACACTTCCGAACACAGCATGACGGCCATCAAGGTGAGGGGTTGCTGCGAGGGTGATAAAAAATTGGCTGCCGTTTGTGTTGGGGCCTGAGTTAGCCATTGAGAGTATCCCTTCACCACTGTGGATAAGATCGGGGTGGATCTCGTCGGGAAAGCGATAACCAGGGTTTCCTGTTCCGTTGCCGCGCGGACAGCCACCTTGAATAACAAATCCAGGAACAACCCTGTGAAAGACAAGGCCATCGTAGAATTTCTTTTCGTCGCGAACATGAGGTAGTGTTCCTTCAGCTAATCCAACAAAATTTCCTACCGTAACAGGGGCTTTTTTGTAATCGAGTCGACAAACAATCGTTCCTTTATTGGTTTTAATGTCAGCATAGAGACCATCAGGGTCAGCCCCCATCGAAGATTGACTAACTAATTGTAGGGTTAAAAAGACTGAGTAAATGAACATACAAACTCGCATTCTGAAAGCATGGCAGAGTTCCATACGTTGAGCAACTGGCGAGTCGGCTATTTTTGGCATAAATTGCAAAAGCATGTCGTTCGTCCGTTTACGGTCGAACGATCCAATGGCTTATTACATTTTGGACAGATTCCTCCGGGTTTCCATCGATGATTAAAGAGCCAATCATTTGGAGGAGTAGACCAGTTGCGACCAATAACGCGGAGGGCCTGCCGGCAGAGCTGGCGAGTTTCCTTCCAGAGTCCATGAAGTTGGTCGTTTGATAGCTGGTTAAAACGGGTTTCCGGGTGGATATCGCATCGCCAACAGATCTCATCTGCCATCCAATTTCCGATTCCTGGGAACAATGATTGATCCAACAACAAGGCTTTTACTTTGCCGGTTCGATTATTTGTCTTTGACTTAAGATAAGCTAAAGAAAAGTCAGAGGTTAGGATATCCGGTGCCCGGTTTTGCCACCAATGAGGAGGATTTGAGCTTTTATCGACTTTTAATTTACCGAAAGCCCTCGGGTCCTGGTAGATTAAAGAGTGGTTTTCAGTAAATAGAATGAGATGATCATGTTTTCCAGGTTGATAAGCGGGGGTATCTGAAATGAGTTTTCCTGTCATACCTAAATGGACACCTAACCAGAGACTCTTTTCAAAGCGGAAAAGCATCTGTTTTCCTGAAGCGGAGGATTCGATTATGCTGTTATTGATCGAATTCGATCGTAACGTTTGGGTGGCTTCCTGAGCTAAGACGCGGCTAGTTGATTTGGTATAAATCTTTTGGATGGGATGTTTGATTCCTGTATTCCACCGCTTTCGATAGAATTCTACTTCGGCAAGTTCTGGCATAGAGGGGACTATCTAAAGAGAAGTATTTAACGAGATAAACAAAATAATCTTTGTAAATCGTTCATTTCCATTGTCCTTTTCCCAAAACTTACTAGGATATAATTTTGTAGTTGTTAACGGCATGAAATTTAAGGACGTCCCTAACTTAGCGAAATTCGAACGCTTTGCCCAAGAAAATCTGGATCATGAGATCATTCAGCATGCATATCGGATGGTTGAGGCACGCCTTGAGTCGGTCCCCGATGCAGGCCATAATCCGATGGCAGGACACGGCCCGGAGGAAATTATGTCTATGAAGGATCGGTGTGAAGCCGTTGAGGAAACGACGCGCATCATTTGGGCTTGTGCCGCAGCAACCGATAACATCAATCCGCCTATGTGGGAGAATGGAGCACCGACGTTCGAAAATGCGCTTGAATACATTTGGAATCTTCCCGATCTAGAATGGATGGATGTAACCCACAAACACCGAATCGTGTGGGAAAAAGCAATTTCTTTGAGACCTAATCATTAATGTTAGTTTAATAGATGGGTCGTAGAGAACTATCGCGACCGCGATGGCTTCTGTTTTCGAGTTGATTTTTTCTTTTTAGCGACTGTTTGAGAAGCAATTTTAAAATCGATC
>JBCCKK010000017.1:0-21804 GCA_039027395.1 Verrucomicrobiota bacterium
ATTTTTTTTGAATAGTTCCTGGAAAAATGCGTCTAAAAGTATGATGCATACCACAATTCAAGCTACCCGTGACGGTTTGCAAGCCTACCTCGAGGGAATCGGTGAGGTCGACTTGTTGACTCGTGAACAAGAAGTTCAACTAGGCACCCTGATTCAAAATGGTGATAAAAAAGCGCGAAAACAGATGATCGCGGCAAATCTTCGACTGGTAGTGAAGATTGCTAAAGAATACAATGGTTTGGGTCTTCCACTGAACGACTTGATTTCCGAAGGAAATCTTGGGCTGATTCGGGCGGTTGAAAAATTTGATCCAACAAAGGGAACAAAATTTAGCACGTATGCATCATGGTGGATTAAGCAAGCTGTTCGCCGCTCAATAGCTAACCAAGCAAAGACAATCCGGCTTCCGGTCCATGTTATCGATAAATTAAATCGGATTAAACGGCTCGAATCCCAGCTGACGGAAGAACTCGGAAGGGAGCCTGATGAAAGTGAGCTGGCCGACGAGATGGAAATGTCGACCAAGAAGATTGGCATGCTTCGTCGAGCTGCTCAACACACGCTATCCCTCGACCAGCCGATCGGTGGTGAGGACGACAATCTTACGCTCACTGAAATTGTTCAAGATAAGGATGCGATCGATCCCTCGTTAAACCTTTCCAACCAAAACATGCAAGACACGGTTCGCGCTGCTCTCCACGTTCTTAATGAGAGGGAGATAAAAATCATTGCTAAGCGATTTGGCTTGGATGGAAATAAGCCCATGACTCTCGCTGAGATTGGTGAAGAGTTTGAAGTGACTCGAGAACGCATCCGCCAGCTTCAAAATGGCGCATTGAAGAAACTACGAAAAGCTCTCAATAAAAAGGACAAACTTGTCCTTCAAAACTGAAGACGAATCTTATTCGAGCAGCTCGGGGTAGTGGCGTGAAGCTACAGCCCGCAGCTGCTCTTCGATCTCGGCGGCCGTTGACATGTGGTCAATATCTTCCACAAGTAACTTAGCTTCATTGTAATCGAGCCGCTGAATGGCACGTTTTACCCTTGGAATAAAAACCGATCCCATACTAAGTTCATCAACCCCCAAACCGAGTAGTAAAGGGGTTAGTAACACTTCCCCTGCCATTTCCCCACAGACACCGACCCAGACATTACCGGCATGCCCTGCTTCGACAATCCGTCGGATTAGCCGAATAATCGCCGGGTGCGTGGGCTGGTATAGGTAAGCCACTTTCTCATTTGTCCGATCAACCGCTAAGGTGTACTGAATTAGGTCGTTAGTTCCAATACTCAAAAAATCAACCTGCGGAACAATATGGTCAGCAATGATAGCTAGTGATGGGACTTCCATCATCACTCCAATTTCAATATCTTGAGTATGATCGAGCTTTTCTTTTTCCAAATCCCAGAGAACGGACTGCAAGACCGATTTTGCTTTCCTGAGTTCCTCAAATGTTGAGATCATCGGAAACATGATTCGTACGTGCTCTCCCGCAGCAGCTCGACAAATTGCACGGAGCTGAGTCCGGAATATTTCTTCTCTTTCCAAGCAATACCGAATTGCTCTCCAACCCAAAAAAGGATTGAGCTCTTCAGAAAGCCCAAGATGGTCGACTATTTTATCTCCTCCGATGTCGAGCGTCCTGAAGATCACATCATGAGGCCGGGAAGCATCAATCACTTTTCGATAAGTATCGATCTGTTCCTCTTCATCTGGGAGATCCATTCGGTTTAAGAACATGAACTCCGTTCGATATAAACCAACCCCCTCAGCTCCTGACTTTTGGACCATCGGTAGATCCTCAGGGAGTTCCACGTTGGCAGAAATAATGACCTTGTGATTGTCCGGGGTAATTGCCTCCGTCGTTCTCAACTCTCCCAGTCCAACTTCAATCTCCTGCCGTTTCTCCTCTAGCTGGCTATATTCATTTCGGGTCTGTTCCGAAGGATTAACGACAATTAGGCCATTGTATCCGTCTAAGATTACATAAGATCCAGATTCTAGCTGATATGACGCTTCCTTTAGCCCAACCACAGCTGGAATACTTAACGAACGGGCCATAATTGCCGTATGAGACGTTCGACTTCCCAAATCCGTAGCAAATCCCAAAACCTTTTCGCGATCCAACATTGCCGTATCGGATGGTGATAGATCATGTGACAAGATGATGCTAGGCTCGTCGAGAGTGTAACGGTCGTTAACCGAGTTACCCATCAGATTGTTGATTACTCGCTTACTGACATCTAGAATATCTGCAGCCCGCTCCTGGAGATACGGATCCTCAACCTCTCGCATGCTCTGAGCATATTTCTGACTAATATGATAAAATATGTATTCAGCGCAGATCTTTCGTGAATAGAGCTGTTTCTTAACGGCCTCGATCAAGCTGCTGTCTTCTACAACTAGAAGGTGGGCATCAAAAATACTCGCATCTTTTTCCCCAATAGATTGGGACAGGTGGTGCTGAATTTCTTGTATTTGTTCTCGAGTATCGAGGAGAGCTTTCTCCAATCGTGAGATTTCGTCAGAAATCTTACTCTCTTCAATCGAGCGTTTGGGAACTGAGATTTCTTCTCGCGATAGAACGACCAACGGGCCTTTAGCAATTCCGGGGGAAACCGGTATTCCGCGTAGTCTGATGTCGGACTGTAGCTTGTGCACTGCCATTCTTCCCGAAGAGATTCATTGCATTATAACCGCTATTCTTCGTCAAATTTGCGCTCAGCCAAATCTGCGATGGCTTTCAATGCCTCGTCGGCATCTTCACCATCCGCTGTTATGCGCAATAGAGATCCTCTTCCAGCAGCTAACATCATCAAGTCCATGATGCTCTTACCATTAACCTGCTCGTTGTCTTTTTCTACAGTAATTTCTGATGTAAATTGATTGGCAATACGCACAAACATAGCGGCAGGACGAGCATGTAGCCCTAGTTTATTTTTAATCTCTATTTCCATTGCTTCAGCTGCTTCGTTTTTTTCGTTATTTACTAAACTCATTATTACGAGTCACTTTCGTGCATTTTACTTAAAAGCCTCTCATTAAACTCCGAAGCAGAATGGTGTCCTAAACTCTTCAGTTTCTGGTCTAATGCAGCCACTTCTATCAAACCGGAGATGTCGCGTCCCGACCGAACCGGTATTGTGACATGAGGAATTTTAATTTGCAATATCTCATAATACTCCTGATCTAAACCGGTTCGGTCAATATTTTCTAGCTTTGACCAGTCTTTTAATGTCACAACCAAGTCGATTCTTTTTGAGTTTCGAATACTACTCGCTCCGAAAATACTTGCTACATTGATAATACCCAGACCTCGAACTTCCATATAGTGGCGGGTTAAATCCGCCGAGGTAGCCATTAATTCAGCGTCTTCGATACATTTGATTTTCGTTATGTCGTCGGATACCAAGGAGTATCCACGTTCTACCAGGCCAAGCACGCACTCGCTTTTTCCAATACCACTCTCTCCTAGTATAAGAACCCCCACACCTTGAATATCTACCATACTACTATGCATGGTTACAGTTGGGGCAAAGTCCTGTTCGAGGGCAATTGCAACTTTATTCACAAGCCTCATGGTTTTGACTTCGGAACGAAAAATAGGGATCCGATACCGTTCTGCCTCTTCCAAGAAAAACTGCGGCGTTTTGATATTTCTCGCAAAAATTACGCAAGGAACTTTCTTTTCGAAAATGGCCCTCACACGCTCCCGTCGGACTTCCATGTCCAGCGATCGCAGATAAGCCATCTCACTTTTTCCAATAATTTGCACCCGACGATTTGCAAAAAATTGATAAAATCCCGTTAGAACTAATCCCAAACGGTTCACCGACCCTTCTGTGATAAGGCGATCCATTCCCTCGGCACCGGCAACCAGCTTGAGGTCGAGAAGCTCAGAGTGGAGTGCGTAAAATTGCCCAACCGTAACTTGAGGGCTATTTGGCTGTTTTTTTCGCTGTGGCATGTTTATCGGATTGATGGACTTCTGGATGGGCTTGAACCCATTCCCAAGCAGTCTCAATGATATCGACTAATCGCTGATGTTTGGGTTTCCACTGCCAGTCCATCTTTGCTCGATGGCAGGCGGCAACAACTCGAGGTGCTTCACCTTTTCTGGGAGGCATCATACGAATAGGGACCTCCTCATTCGTAACCTTACGCACTAAATCCACAACCTGAAGAACGGAATTACCCTCTCCAGTCCCAATATTATAGGCTCCACTTCGCTCAGATTCCAGGGCACGAGAACAGGCTTCAGCGACATCGCTAACATGCACGTAATCACGAATACACGTTCCATCGGGCGTAGGATGATTATCGCCGTAGACCGGAACATATTCCACTTTCCCTAGGGCTACCAAAAGCGCTCTAGAAATTAGACGTCCCTGATCCATTCGCCTCTCTCCATTTTTGGATGTTGCCCCCGATGCATTGGAGAAGCGTAAGCTTACATGCTTGAACTCGTGAATCTTTCCATACCAAGCCAGCATCTGTTCAAACATGACTTTCGCGTGTCCATAGGGGGAAATAGGCTTTAAAGGAGTTCGTTCGTCAATCGGCATCTTTTCTGGCAAACCATATACCGCGCAACTGGAAGGAAACACAATTGATTTGCAGCCGAAATCCTTCATGGATTCCAAAAGGTGAACGCCTCCGGAAATGATAGAACGGTAATATTCTCCGGGATTTGCAAAAGAATCAGAAAGCTGGGACAGCCCCGCGAAATGTAGTACCGAATCCGGGCTAATTTTCTCAAACGCTTTTCGAACATCTCGCTCCTTTAGGAGATCTCCTTCTACCAACATGGCTTTCGAGGGAAGAGACTCTTTGAATCCTGTAGAAACGTTATCGAAAATAACGACTTCGTGTCCGCACTCCAAAAGGATTTCAGAACAGATTGATCCTACGTACCCCAACCCCCCGGTAATCAGAACTTTCATCAGTAACAACTAGAGAGAAAGCGTTTCTAACAAGCTAATAATACCTGACCAGAGAAAAACCATCCCCAAAAAGCTTCAAATACACTTATAAAAGAGAGGCCTCTTAGTCTTTGAGATTCATAGAAAGCAAAAACTCGACATTGTTCTTCGTTTTCTTCAATCGGTCTAGCAAGAGCTCCATTGATTCAACCGCAGGCAAAGAAGATAATGCCTTGCGTAACGCATGAATCCGAGGCATTTCATCTTTGTGATAGAGCAATTCTTCCTTACGAGTCCCTGATTTAGCAATATTCACGGCTGGATACACCCGTTTATCGGACAGTGCTCGGTCCAGATGAATTTCCATATTACCCGTCCCTTTAAACTCTTCGAAGATCACCTCATCCATCTTACTTCCCGTATCTATCAATGTTGTGGCAAGGATAGTTAAGCTTCCTCCCTCTTCTAGGTTTCGCGCCGCTGCGAAAAACCTACGAGGTTTGTGTAAAGCATTCGCATCTACCCCACCCGAAAGGATTTTTCCACTGTGAGGCTGCAACGTATTGTATCCGCGAGCAAGCCGGGTCAGACTATCCAAGAGGATCACAACATCCGTTCCTCGCTCAGCCAACCGCTTTGCACGTTCGATCACCATTTCTGCAACTTGCACGTGCCTCTCTGGCGGCTCATCAAAGGTAGAACTAATCACCTCCCCTTTAACTGATCGTTTCATATCCGTTACTTCTTCCGGCCGCTCATCAATCAGAAGCACAATCAAATGGGCTTCTGGATGATTTGTGGATATAGAGTTGGCAATTTTCTGCATGAGCACCGTCTTACCAGTCCGAGGTGGCGCCACGATTAATCCTCTTTGCCCGAATCCAATCGGCGTCACCAAATCAACTCCTCGCATCGCTAGATCCTTCTCGACTTCTAAGTGGATCCGGCGGTTGGGAAACAGAGGTGTCAGGTTATCAAAGTGGATGACCTGTTTAGCCTTTTCAGGAATTTCTCCTTCTCGTTTATCAACCGAGACCAGGGCGAAATAGCGTTCCTTATTTTTAGGTGACCGAATTTCACCAGAAATCAAGTCTCCTTTCTTAAGCCCATATCGCCGGATTTGAGACGGAGAAACATAGATGTCTTCTGGACAAGGTTGAAAGTTGTGAATCGGCCAGCGAAGAAACCCATAGGAATCCGGAAGGATTTCTAAGACACCTTCCCCATACATGCGTCCGTCTTTGAGAGCGTTTCTTCGGAGAATTTCAAAAATGAGTTCGTGCTTACGATAGGTCCCAATATTGTCGATTTTGTATTCTTGACCGAGATCGGTCAGCTCTTGGATAGTCTTTTGCTGAAGCTCTCCCAGGTGCAACTCACGTCCATC
Organism: Verrucomicrobiota bacterium; assembly: GCA_039027395.1. Lineage (GTDB taxonomy): Bacteria > Verrucomicrobiota > Verrucomicrobiia > Methylacidiphilales > JBCBYL01 > JBCCKK01. Next base: position 6,311 of record JBCCKK010000017.1, read on the forward strand.
TGGCAGTTCCTCAGGATCAATAGAAACTTCCCCCATATCCCCAGGTGCAACTTCATCCAGGCGATCCCGATCATCATGGTGTCGACCTCCACCTCGCCTCCGGTTGTCTCGGCGTCCATTTCTACGGTTTCGGCGTCCGGCATTAGATCGAGAATCTCGGGATTCCGAATCTATGCTGTTGTCGACGACTCTCTGAGGTTCTTCAGATGAGGAAGCCGAGGTTCCCCCTTGCTTCTCCTGTTTCTTCGCTTCTTTAGGAGCCTCCTCTTTGCTCTCCACTTTCTTTTCGACTTCCTGGTCGGCCATAATTTTCCTTTCGTCCGTGACGAGTTTTATTCGCTCCACTGCTGGCAGAGCATTTTTACCTGAGCCTTCAGTAAGGCTAAACTTCCGTTGTTCCAAAGAACTAAATCTGCTTGTTCCATTTTCCGCTCTGTTGGAAGTTGAGAAACAATCCGTTGTTCAATTTCTTTACGAGACAGTCCTCGTGATGTTAATCGCCGCACTTGTTCACAAGGGGAGCAACCAACACACGCAATGGAACTGAACCACGCCTCCAAATTTGTCTCATACAACAATGGAATGATCACCACCACAGGCACTTTGGGATTTTGCCCTGAAAGCTCCTGATACCGTTCTTGCCAAATTTTTCGGATTAATGGGTGAAGAAGGGAATTGAGTTGATCCCGCTTGATCGGATCCGAAAAAACTAACTGGCCAAGAAGGCCGCGGTGAATCGTCTTATCCTTGTTTAAAATACTTTCCCCAAAGGCGTCAATTGTTTTTTCATAGCCTTCTTCGCTCGGTTCTAAAACTTTCCGGGCAATTAAATCGGTTTCAATAATGATAAAACCAGCATCTTTCAAAAGATTTCCGACCGTACTCTTACCGGATCCAATCCCCCCGGTTAGTCCGAGGCGAGGCTGATTCTGTGCTAAAGTTGTCATTAATTCATTGATTGGACTGTAGCTCGGACCGCGAAGGATACTTGCCCGCTCTGACTGCGATTTCCGCCGGAAAAAAACTGGCGATTAAACTCGGTATCTGCCTTGCTAAAACCTCCAATAGAAATTTTCTGGCCTTGGCCCACGGTCAACCGCGTTGATAGAGAGCGAATTCGAAAGTCTTGCGTTCGTGCATTTGCCAAAGCTGAAATAACGGGAGTGATCTCTAAATCCACCAAATTACCTCTCACAATGGGAGCCACTTCCAAAGAGGTGCCAGCTTCTCTCCATTCAAACTCAATCCCACGATTCACTAGCCCCAATCGACTCAGGTATTGATAGAAGTAAACGGGGCGAGCAACTTCTCGAACCACTTTCAATCTAGACCACGACCCAGATTGAACCATGACAAAAGCCACTTGGTTTGATGAGCTAAACGAGTTCCTTTCGATCGCTTCAACCCGAATTCGATTCGAATTGCTCGGAATGTTGCCCAAACGAATATTACTATTTCCTACGCTTCCTTGGACTCCAATCTCTCGTCTTTGATTTCCTCCCGTTTCATCAAAAAACAACTCAACGCGGACCATGGGCCCCAAAGGCCGCTGCGGCTTGGGAGCAAACTCACGCATCACAGCGCGAATCATATCGAAGTTAGAATCTACATCTTGAACCAGCACTTTTCTTCGATCATAAAGATATACCGTTTTGCCCTGTTCGGTAATGACCTGATTCAGTGCCTCTCGAAGTGATGCCAAGTCGTCTAGTTCGTAGGAAAACACCTCAGATTGCAACTCTGCATGGGACCATGAGGCGGTGGAAAGCATACCCGCGATCAAGAGACCCCAAAAGATGTTACGAATTTGCATGATATTTCTAAACTCTTTCATTTTTCCCTTTGGAACCGACCTCGACAAGTCTATATATGGATGGTTAACAAACATGAAGATTCTTCTGATCCATCAAACATATTGGCCACATGCAGGAGGAGCCGAGACCTGCATGAAACAGCAAGCGGAGTTATTTGTTGCTCATGGCCACGAGATTCGTGTCGTTACCGGGAGTGGAGATCCTAGCTCAGAAACATACGAGGTCATCACTATCGAGGAGATGCACCCGGACAATGAGCTTAACCTTAAGGTCAAAAAAGCAGTCGATCACGGACAGACCGATGCTTCATTTCAAGAGTTCACAGGAAAACTGACTAATCTGATCAAGCCTCACGCTGAATGGGCAGATGTTATTATTGATCACGGTGGACTCACCACACATTTTAATCTCTCGCTTACTCGAGCGCTTTGGGATATCGCAGAAATCCGACCGACGATCGCTTGGGCTCACGATTTTACTCCGACTAATAAGAGTTATGCCCTTCCGTGCCCTGACCATAAACCTTGGTCTTTAATGAAAACAGCCCAACCGAAGGTCACCTACGTCGCTGTATCGTCCCTTCGACAAAAAGAACTATGTAAAGTTTTAGACTTAAGCCCTGACACGGTTCGTATGATTGAGCCAACAGTCGACGTTCACGACTGTTTGGGACTCGATCCTCTCTTTCTCAAACGGCTTGAACCCTGGAACATTCTTGACCGTGATATTGTCTTCTACTATCCGACCAAGCTCCTTCAACGCAAGAACATCGACATGGCGTTCCAAATGGTCGCAAAAGTTCGAGAATCTGGAATTAATGCCATGCTAGCCGTTTCAGGGGCTCCGGACCCGTACCACAGTAGCGGCCCTCAGTATCGTGCCTACTTGGAGCAGCAACCGGAATTGCTTAACATCCAGGAGCATGCTTGTTTTCTCTCGAAGGTCTTTCAAGACCCCCTAGTTGGTTGGCAACAAATGTTTCGCATCGCTGATGTGATTTTATTCCCATCGGGTTATGAGGGGTTTGGTTTACCAGTTCTTGAAGCATTGTTTCACAAGCTACCATGTTGGAGCGCTCTTCCTCCCAAACCGATTGAGTGGCCGAACTCACATATCATTCAAATCCGAACCCCTGAAGAAGCATCTGCTCAAGCTCAAAAACTAATGGATTCTTCAAGCCATAGAGAGCGGAGGGAGTGGTTACGCTTACACGACAGCAAGCAGCTTCACTCAGGAAAATACCTACCTCTCATTCAGGCAGCTATAACAGGATTTGATGGTTGAGTAACGTGGTCTCGCAAAACATCGCAGATCCTCAGTTCGATCTAAGATAAATTCCTTAGAGCAGAGCTCTCGGGATTCAGTCGGTTTATATAGGTGAATTTGAGGCCGTTTTGAACTCGCCTCAAGGTTTGCACCCACTTGCCAAAATAGGAACGAAAACAGGATCATTCGGATCGGGCTCCAAAGCTTGAATTAGTAATTTCGTCAAACCTGCCGCCCGCAACCAGTTTTGCAGGTCACTCTCGGCAAATCCCATCCAGTAATCATGGTAGATTTCCCGAGCTTTCTCAAATTGATGTTTTTGCAAGTCCAATATTACAAGGACCCCACCTTGCTTAAGAAGTGTTGCGCCTCGTTTGATCGCAAGGTCAGGGGACTCAGCATGGTGCAGTGCTTGGCTAAATATTACGATATCAACCGAATCAGGCTCCAGGGGAGGATTTTCAAGATTACCCAGTCGGTATTCGACATTAGTAATCTTATTTCCTCTTAGCTGTTCTTCGGCAAATTCAACCATCTTTGGGGAACTGTCGATGGCAATCACATTTCGAGCTCGCTGTGCCAAAAGAAGACTCAACCAACCTTCACCAGCCCCTAAATCTGCCACGGTGACATCACCCACCAAATGAGCTAAAAGAGGTCCCACTGCTGACCACGTTCTTCCCGGGCAATAAGCCTTCCCCATCTTTCCCGCGATTTTATTGAAATAGTTTTGAGCCGCCTCCCGCCTCCTTGAAAGGGTATTCTTTAATTCGGCTTTGTCGTTCTGACACTCAGGAATTTCATTTAATGTATTTAAACATGCCGAGATAATTGCCTGAACCTTTGGCGAAAGGGTTGGTTTGAGTTGGTAATAGATACTCTTACCTTCTTTCCGAGTACTGACCAAGTCGGCTTTGCGAAGAACTCCCAAATGCGATGATATCAATGATTGAGAGAGCATAGTAATCTTTTGAAGCTCACTAACGGAAAGCTCAGCATCGCTTAACAGAGCAACAAGTCTCACTCGAGTTGTCTCATTCAGCGCTTGCCATAGCGCTCTTAACTGGGTTCCCTCCTGCCTCGACATCATATATACATATCAAAAGATATTGATATTGCCTAGAGCAGATCCATATTTGACCCTTGACGGGCACTTCTCAAGTAGACAATTATCTACGCGCATGAAACTTACTGAATTTTACATCACTTCGGGATTAGGAGCGATTGCGATCATGATGGTGATCGCTCTTATCACGATTACTCAAGCAAATCGCGGTATTAACCAAGGGCTTCAAGCTCAACAGCAAGTGATCAATCGTGGCCGTGTTGGCCAGCAAATTGGCCAAGCTGTTCTCCGCGATATGGCTGTTGCATCCGTGTCAAACAATCAGCTTAAAGATTTGTTAGCCCGCCACGGCTTCAACGTCACCAAGAATAACAATTCTCAACAGCAAGGAGGGCAGTAATATGGAAGAACAAACATCTAATTCAAAATCCATTGCCGGGTCACCATTTATACCTCTTGTGCTTTTGGGATTCGCTCTCGTTTTAATCTTAGTATGGCAGCTTTTTGTTGCATGGAGCACGCGTTCCGCCCTTCGAGCCCAATTCGAGGAACGCAAGGATTTGGTAAAACAGTCCGAGCTTGTGCAAGGCAATGTGCAAAACCTTGTAAATGATCTTTTGATTTTAGCCGAGTCCGACGCGGATGCTCGGCAGATCGTTCAAAAATACAAAATACGTCGAACCCAACCTACCGGCAACTAGGCATTTCGCATTGAGTGATATTAGGCACCCCATTAAGACTTTGCTAACATTAGCAAAGTCTTATAAATAACGGTTAACGATTTGATAAGTATAGATGGCCCTGCGATCCCTCAACTAAGCGAGAACCGTTTATCCGACATGGTTTTCAACCAAAATAATTTATGAGTACAGATACAGCCCAAACAGCACCCCAATACGACAAAAAGAATCCATTTCTTGCGAAAATCACTGAAAATCGAATGCTGAGCAAAGAAGGTTCAGCCAAAGAAACTCGGCATTTCATTGTTAATATCGAAGGAAGTGGCCTTGACTATATTCCAGGGCAATCGATCGGAATATTCCCGCAAAATCCTCCCGCATTGGTTACTGAACTCTTAGAAATCAAAGGTTGGAATCCAGATCACCAAATCGAGCAAAAAGACGGCTCTTCAAAAGCACTAAAAGATGTTCTTAGTTCCGATGTCACACTTAATCGTGCGAATGCTAAGTTCTTAAAAGGACTCCTGGAAAAACTTGCAGACGGTGACCAACGCACCCAATTGGAAGCCGTTATCGGAGATCGAGAAAAACTCGAAGCCTATTTGTTTGATCGCGACTACGTCGATATCTTGAAAGAGTTCCCTGAAGTCTCATTGACTCCCGAAGAATTTGTTTCGTTCCCTGCCAAACTGGTTCCTCGTCTTTATTCGATAGCCTCATCAATTGAAAAGCATCCAAACGAAGTTCATCTTACAGTCGCCATCATTCGATATGACACTCACGGCCGAAAGAAAAAGGGACTGGCGACCGGATTTCTAGCTGACGGCACTGAACTGGGCGAAAGTAACATCCCCGTCTTCTTTGCTCTCAATAAACATTTTAAGCTGCCTGAAGACCCGGAAACTCCCGTCATTATGGTCGGGCCCGGAACCGGTATCGCACCATTTCGCGCGTTTCTAGAGCAGCGTGAAATCGATAAAGCTTCTGGAAAAAATTGGCTGTTTTTTGGCGAACAAAAACAAGCGACTGATTTTTTGTATGAAGAAGAATTTGATCAATGGGAGGAGCAAGGTCTACTTACGCGGCTCGATACCGCATTTTCGCGCGATCAAGAACACAAGATTTATGTTCAAGATCGCATGCGGGAACACGGCGCTGACCTGTGGAAATGGATTCAAGACGGAGCTTATTTCTACGTTTGTGGAGATGCAAAACGCATGGCCAAAGACGTTCACCAAGCACTTATCGATATTGCAACGGAGCATGGCGGGCTATCTCCAGAAGATGCTGACACCTATGTGAACAAAAAATTGATACGTGAGGAACGTAGATACCTTCGGGACGTTTACTAATTGCCAGCTACACAGCTGCCTCTATCACCTAAAGCATGCCTGCTCGAAAAAAGCGCCCTGCTCGAAAAGCATCTGCCCGCAAAAAAACGAGCACGCGTCGCAGTAGGGCTCCAAAAAGCTCTTCAAATAATACACTACTAATTGCTTTAGTATTGGTCTCGATGGTGGGTATGGGTGTCAGCACCTTTATGCTGATCCAAGAAAAACAGAAAAATTCACCGACTAATGATCTAAGCCGTAAAGTTGAAGAGCTCGCCAAACAACACCCAGATGCTGAGGTTTTCAATCTAGATCAACCGGAAAAAAAAAAGTAGTTACCCCTCCCCCTCAGGTTAAACCCAAACCCGTTCCTAGCAGAATTCAACCCGTTGTTACTTCACTCAAACCACCTGCCCCTAAACCTTCTCCACCACCTGTTGCTCAGAAATCTGTTAAAAAACCTCAACCTCTAGTTGTCGAGTTGAAACCAGTCACCGCTCCACGACCAAAGCTCCCACCTGCTGATCCCAAGCCTGTTCCTGCCCCTGCTCCTCAACCAGCAACCCAAGTCCGAAAAGCTCAACGGGTTGTTGGAGCAGAGCCTACTACACCACTCGAGATTGCGGCTTGGCAAATTCGTTTGGAACGCTGGCATTTTTCGATGGGGACAATCGATGGAGTCTATGGGATGCGTAGTCGCCGAGCCGTCAACCAGTTTCAACAGCACCACGGACTTCCAGTCACGGGAGAATTAGACTTTGAAACCCGCTACAAGCTAGGAATGCCTGGTAATCCTTTTCAACTCTACACGGTTACCGCTTCAGATATAAAAAAAGTTCAACCTCCTCCTCAGAGGTGGCTAGATAAAGCGGCTACTGACTATCTCGGCTATAATGATGCCTGGGAAATGATTGCCGAAAAATTTCACAGCACCGAAGGGTTTATTCAGCGACTGAATCCTGGCATTCTTAACATTACCGTCGGCACTCAACTAACGGTTCCAGAACTCGTTCCCGCTCTACCGTTGCCCAAGATAGATTCGATTAAAATCATTTTACCAGAAACTACGTTACTCACTTACAGAGCTGGGCAAGTGATGTCCTGCTTTCCCTGTTCGATTGCTCGAGATAAAAACAAGCGCCCTCAAGGCCGTTTGACCGTAAAGAACGTCGCCCCCAACCCTAATTATACATTCAATCCCAAGTTATTTGTCGATATATCAGCAGAAGAAGGCATTACGAAAAAAATGATTATTCCTCCCGGCCCCAACAATCCCGTAGGGCTCGCTTGGATCGGATTAACTCTTCCAGGTTATGGAATCCATGGAACACCGGAGCCCACAGACATCTCGCGCACAGGGTCGTCAGGCTGTTTCCGCCTGGCAAACTGGAATGCTCAAAAACTACTTCGAATGGTGTCTATCGGAACACCCGTAGAAATTATTGAATAATTGCCTAATTTTTGAGGCGCTTTCCCAATTGGATTTTCTTCGAAAACGGACGACTCCAAAGCTCTATGTCTTTCTGCTTAACTGCTTCTTGCTTCATAACATCTCGATAGAACTTAGTAAATGGCCATGAGCATTGAATCCGGCGCTGATCTTTATTAATCTTTGGGTTAATGCTGAACACTCCCGATCTCTTCCGAAGTTCAGCGGCTCGGGTACGAGCAAAGGTTTGAGCTTCATCAATCGTCCCCTGCTTGATCTGCGCTGAAAACGCCTCGAGTTCAGCTAAGGTCACGTCACCCCAAAGTATTCGCCATTCTTCAGGACTAAATGAAATTTGATGGAGAGCCACGACTTCAGCCACCCCATCGCGCTTTTCATAAAAACCGACCACCATCTCGAACGATTCATTTATGGACCATTGGCGAACCGCATCCCCCAAATAAACGCTATTCTTCCACTGAATAAATTTAACCGAAATTGGAATTCCTGGTGTTATAAGATTTGCAGACCCCGGAATGTCCCAATCGTCAGTATACCCTCTACCAAACATATGATTCCAAACTAACTGTTCAAATGAGAATCCATGGGCTTGCTCTTCAGCAGCGTCAGTTGGAATCGTCCAGACGAAAACACTTAAAACCAGGGCAAATTGAAATACTAGTTTAGATGAGTCTTTCAAAGCGACAGAACCCGACTATGATACGGAAGATCATAATAAACAAGCTCTTGAATACCAGAACCACGATTCCGAGCCCCCTTTACCTCATGGTATTCTTGAGATAGATCAATCCAGAATGAGACAAACACATACTCGATAAACCAGAGGCTGCCACGAATGAAACTTCACGTTGAAATAAATCTAAATTGGGTAAGTAGATGAAATGTAGCGCCTGTAGCACCAAAATCACTTTTTGGGCAACTTTGAAGGAGCCTACACCATTTCGGTTAACCTGCCCCCACTGCAAAGCCAAATTCAAAGTCTCTACTCCTTATGTGAGATGGATTTTCTTTGGCGTCATTTTGGTCTTCTCAGCCATTGCATTCGCAATCTATCAATCGATTCAGATGGCAAATCTGATTGCAGCAGCCTTGTTTTCTTTACTGTTGGTTCTGGTTTGGGTTGCTTTGGAAATTTGGACTCATGCTTATGTTTCAAAGCATGGCATCCTTAGCCCCACACCTAAGACAAGAAACTCTCAGAACTCATAGCAACCGTATTACAAACACCGTTCCTGATTATAACACGCAGATCACCTAGAACGAAGTATGTTAGAAGCTATGAAACCACAAAATATGATACAGACACAAACGAAGGCCATTGCCGATATCCTTGTTCTAGCAATCTATGCAGACGGTCATCTGTCGCTTCTGGAAGATGAACATCTAAAGACAAAAATTGATAACCTAGGCTGGCACGAGTCGATGGCCCCTTCCTATTATCTAAATCTATCGATTCCTAAAGCCAGAGAAGCAAACACTCGGGAAAAAGTAACCGCCTTTCTAGAAGCCCGTGCGAACCTTTTAGAAAATCGGGACCAAAAAGCGGAAGTCTATCGAAACACCGTTGATCTCCTCAAATCCGATGGACTTACGGAAGAAGAAAGCGAGTTTGCTGGCCTCTTAAAATCCACCCTAGATCTTTAGTCTTACCTCTTACCAGCCAGTGCATCGTTTAACGACTTTCACTTGCATTTATTTTTTCCTAGGGAAATATATAAAAAAGGCGAATGTTATGAACACTCTACGATTCTCACTAATCGCAATGCTGGCCTTATTAAGCGGCTGCGCAACAACGACTTCAACCAATTCTAGTAGCTCGGGCAACCAGCCAGGATCTGCATTCTACGGAAAAGTCGTTGGAGAAAATGGTCGAGCGCTACGCGCAGGAGTTGAAGTCGAAATCTATGATGCAAATGCCGAACTAACTGCAGGTCCAGATCGCACTTATAGCTATAAGACGGATCGTAATGGTCGTTTCAGCTTTGCTAAACGAGGTGAATCGATGACTATCAAAATTTCAAAAAGCGGTTACACAGACCCCTATGGTCAGCCAGAAGCCAGTATCCGTTTCTCGTGGGACAATAACCGAAATGGTTGGGCAGTTTCCACCAGTAAGCGGGTTCCTTTCGTTATCGTTCTAAAGAAAAAATAGACATCGCATAACGTCTCCACACTAAACGCACCGATTTAAATCCACCTCAGCTTGCTTCCTGCCGGACGAGCGGTAACACTTAATCGCAATAATATCAAAGAACTCGGAGGGCAAGGGAACCAAACATGTCTGAACACAAGACTCAACTCTCATGGAAACGAACGAATGATACGTTCGAATACAAATCCTATTCTCGTAATCATAAGTGGATGTTCGAGAACGGGCTAGCGATCGAAGCTTCTGCGGCAGAGAGCTTTCTGGGCGACCCGACAAAAGTTGATCCCGAGGAAGCTTTTGTCGCCTCGTTATCTAGCTGCCATATGCTCACATTCTTAGCCGTTTGTACAAAAAGGCGTTTAATCGTTAACACCTATGAGGATCGCGCAACTGGTTTTCTAGAAAAGTCTCCTGAAGAAGGCTTCATCATTTCCCGTGTTGAGCTTCGCCCAATCGTCGTTTTTGAAGGAGATTCTCCCGAAAAGAACACTCTGAGGAAGCTTCATCATATGGCTCACACCACCTGCTTTCTTGCCAATTCGGTAAAATGTGAAATCAAAACGATCTTGGAATGATCTAGATTCTTTGTCCTGATTTAACCGTCCGATCAATCACCGTTTTCCCCTCTCTCCAGCTAGGACCAATCAAGGTGCCTCGAGGGAATTCAGGAACTCCTGACTCTCCCCGATGAATCATTCCGATTAGCATATCAATGGCAAATTCTCCGACGATATCGTTGTGCTGATTCATCCCTGCCCACTCTGGACAATTCGACCGCCACTCAAGTTGAATCAATCCGATCTCCGAAGGGATTCCAAGCTTCAAAGCTCGCAACCAATCGTGAACCACATTGTAGAGTGTAAAAATGACGTCCGGCTTTTCCCTTTCTAGCCATTCATGAAATAGCGACGGATCGTGCTTAGCCTGTTGCACCTGGAAAAAAGGTCTTAATCGACGCGCCTTTGGAAGCAATTCCTGCCCTGCATAAAAACCCGCACTGAATCGAGTGTCCACTAATTCATCAATAACTCGGTCCAACACAAGAGCCGGTCTGCGGTATCCTAACTCAAGCGATTTTTCAAAAGCCCGAAGCGCCAAAATAAAATGATCTACGCAAGCGAACGATAGAGCTGGCTGACGAGTGCGGACTCCCGTTACAACACATGGTATCCTCTCTACCACTTCCAAAAACTGAGCCGGTAGTCGATTCTCTTTCATCATACCGACGAGAACGATCCCCCGGATTCCCCTAGCTTCCAGAATTTCTAACCACCTTGATCCACTCACTCCCGGCTCAAACAGCCAAAATGTATCCAAACTATAGCCCAAAGCTTTAGCCCGCCGCCGGCATCCCTGCACATAACTTGGAACTGTCGCATGTTTTTTGAAAGCAGCAGCACTCTGATTTCCGTTAATCAGTCCCAAGTTTGCCTGCGATGCACTTTTGCTCTTAATCCGCATCTGAGACATCAATTCTCCAAACACGGGATTCCTCCGATACCCGTGCTTTTCAGCCATGGCTCGAATCTTCTTCCTCATTGCTTCAGAAATGGATGGATCATTTCGCAGGGCTAAGGAGACGGCATTTTTGGAGACCCCCACCTGGTCTGCAATCCATTGCATCGTAACCTTCATAGCTTTACTGTAAAGCTATGTCGCTATTTTTCCAGAAGGAAAACACTCCACAATCAGATCATGCCTTACACCTTAGGAATCGACTATGGAACCAATTCCGTTCGCGCTCTGATTGTAGACTGTTCCGATGGCACGGAGCTTGGCACAGGCGTAGTCGCGTATCCGAGTGGCCAAGAAGGTATCCTATTAGATCCCCAGGATCCCAATCTCGCACGTCAACATCCGGGTGATTATCTCTTCGGATTAGAGCAAAGTGTTAAGTCTGCACTTGCAGAAGCTGCCTGTAATAAAAGTGATTTTACCTCGGAACAAATCGTTGGGATCGGTGTCGACACCACGGGTTCAACTCCCATCCCCGTCGACAAGGAAAACAGGCCACTTGCTTCCACGGATACATTCAAAGCCAAGTTAGCTGCCCAAGCTTGGCTATGGAAAGATCACACGAGCTACCAAGAAGCGGCAGAAATTACAGCTCTAGCGCTGGAACATCGCCCCAATTACATCGCCCGAACTGGCAATGTCTATTCTTCCGAATGGTGGTGGAGCAAACTGTGGAGATGTTTAAAGACCTCACCTGACGTTTTCGATGCTGCATATAGCTGGGTCGAACTATGTGATTGGATTCCAAGCATTTTGGCGGGAGTGACTAACCCTCTTAAAGTAAAACGGGGTGTATGTGCCGCGGGCCATAAGGCATTTTACTCTGACGACTGGGGCGGCCTCCCCGACAAAGAGTTCCTTTCCCTTCTCGATCCTAAGCTTGCTGATCTTCGAGACCGCCTCTACGAACAAGCCTATGATGCGGAAACGTCAGCAGGAAAGCTTTGTAATGAATGGGCGGATACCCTCGGTCTTAAATTGGGGATTCCTATTGCCATCGGTAAATTTGACGTCCACTACGGGGCGATTGGTTGTGGTGTCGATGAAGGGACATTAATCAAAGTCATTGGAACATCGACCTGCGACTGCGGCGTTGTTTCTGCGGAAAAAGAGGTAGCAGATATTCCAGGGATCTGTGGAATTGTTAAAGGGGCGATTCTTCCCGGCTACTATGGAATCGAAGCTGGGCAAAGTGCCGTAGGCGATATTTTTAAATGGTGGGTAGAAGTCGTTTGCGGAGGTGATGCCGACCACCACACAGAGCTCACCCAACAGGCAGCTGAACAACGCCCGGGACAACACGGCCTTCTTGCACTCGATTGGAATAACGGGAACCGAACCATTCTCGTCGACCCACGACTGACGGGTTTGATCCTTGGTCAAACGCTCCACACGCCCCAAGCGGAAATCTATCGAGCACTGATCGAGGCAACCGCTTTCGGAGCCCGGATGATCGTTGAACGTATGGAGGCCTATGGTGTTCCTGTTAAACGAATTGTTTGTGCCGGCGGTATTGCTGAAAAGAACTCGATGTTGATGCAAATCTACTCGGACGTAACCGGACGCGAAATTCAGATATCAGGATCATCCCAAGCCTGTGCCCTGGGATCAGCAGTGGCTGCTGCAGTCGTTGCCGGTGTCCATCCGAATTTTGCGACGGCTCAAGAGGCAATGACTGGCATTCAGGATATCTCATATACTCCAAACGAAGAACATCACGAAATCTATAATCGCCTATTCGACCTCTACAAAGACCTCCATGACAGTTTCGGAGGCGTTCAAGAACGACCGCTTCACCACGTAATGAAAGACCTCTTAGCCATTAAAGAATCCGGAAATTGAAGAAAATCTGAAAACATGACACAAAACGCAAAAGAAATCTGGTTTGTCACCGGCAGCCAACATCTATATGGACCGGAAACGCTTAAGCAAGTCGACCAAGACAGCAAAGTAATCGCTTCAGAACTCGATCAAGATGGTTCTCTACCCATCAAAATCGTTTTCAAACCGTGCCTTAAAACTGCAGACGAAATTCGGTCACTCTGTCATGAAGCTAATCACTCTGGATCATGCGTTGGTCTTATCTGCTGGATGCACACGTTTTCGCCAGCAAAGATGTGGATCCACGGTTTAAACCTTCTGATCAAACCGTTTTGTCATCTGCATACGCAGTTCAACCGGGATATCCCATGGTCGGAGATCGATATGGATTTCATGAATCTCAATCAATCAGCCCACGGCGGTCGGGAGTTTGGACACATTTGCGCGCGTTTGCAGAAAGAGCGCAAAGTGATCGTTGGGCATTGGCAAAGTTCTTCTGTTCGGGCTCAGCTTGCAGAATGGATCCGAGTAGCTCGTGCGTGGGCCGAGTTTCAATCTCTGAAGGTCGTTCGCTTTGGCGATAACATGCGGCAAGTTGCGGTCACCGACGGTGACAAAGTGGAAGCCGAGCGAATTTTTGGTGTTTCTGTTAACACCCACGGAATTGGAGACCTTGTGGAAACCATTCATCAAGTGGGTGACTCAGATATAGAACAACTCTGCCAGGAATACACATCCACCTACACACTTGCCACCGGCCTGGAAAGAGGAGGTGATCGACACGAAAGCTTGCGGACAGCGGCAAAAATCGAGCTTGGCCTCAAAGCATTTTTAGATCAAGGCGGCTATTATGCATTCACCGATACCTTTGAAGATCTGCACGGCCTTGATCAACTACCAGGACTTCCAGTCCAAAGGCTAATGGAACTAGGCTATGGATTTGGAGCGGAAGGTGACTGGAAGCATTCAGCTCTTTTGCGAGTTCTTAAAGTAATGAACCAAGGTGTCGACCAAGGCACATCATTTATGGAGGACTACACCTACCATTTTGAGCCAGGAAACATGCGATGTCTGGGCGCTCACATGCTCGAAATCTGCCCGTCCATCTCCGATGGAAAGGCATCATGTGAAATCCACCCACTTGGAATTGGCAACAAAGCCGACCCAGTTCGACTCGTCTTCACCGGCAAACCCGGGCCTGCCATCAATATCTCTTTGATCGATATGGGAACCCGATTCCGACTTCTCGTCAGTGAAGTTGTTGCTTACGCTCCAGAACAAACCTTACCGAAGCTTCCAGTCGCTCGGGTTCTTTGGGAGGTGCTTCCCGACCTTTCCACAGGTGCTGCCGCTTGGATCCAAGCCGGGGGAGCTCATCACACGGTATTCAGTTACACCACCACCACAGAACAAGTGGTAACGCTCGCTGACATGGCAGGTGTCGAGTGTGTGGTGATTGATAAAGATACACGACTTCGAAACTTAAAGAATGAACTACGTTGGAACGCTGCGGCCTACGGGATCAAACACATCCAATGAACTACGAAACGATTCGGAAAGACTGTTGCCAAGCAAACAAGGCACTACCTGAAACAGGATTGGTTGATCTAACCTTTGGCAACGTCAGTGTTTTTGATCCATCGGCTAAGGTTTTCGCAATTAAGCCCAGCGGAGTTCCTTACGACCAACTTACCCCGGAATCAATGGTCATTTTAGATCTGGAAGGAGAGATTATTGAAGGGAGCTATCGCCCTTCTTCTGATACACCCACTCATCGATATCTATTTAAGCAGTGGCATGCAGGCGGACTCACTTCGATCGTACATACCCATTCTCGAAATGCTGTGGCATTTGCTCAGGCCGCTCAAGCCATCCCCTGCTTGGGAACCACGCACAGCGACTATTTCCACGGTTCCATTCCACTCACGCGAACTATGAAATCTGGGGAAGTCGAAACTGACTACGAATGGAATACGGGAAAAGTAATCGCCGAGTGTTTTGAGAAGAATGATCCACTTATGATTCCAGCTGTCCTAGTGCGCAATCACGGTCCGTTCGCCTGGGGCTCCTCCGCTGAAAAGGCAGTTGAAACGGCACAAGCGCTCGAAATTGTCTCCGAAATGGCACTCAAGAGTCTACAACTTCGAGACGGAGCAGCTTCTGTTCCTCCGTATCTCCTAGACAAACATTTCTATCGTAAACATGGAACCACGGCCTACTACGGCCAACCCAAAAAACCATAGATCTCCAGCCACTAAAGTCGGCAAATCAATAACTCACGCTCGTAAACCATCTCTTTAGGAAGGTGTTCGTGAAGCTTTAGAAATAGCTCCTCATGTTGAAGCGTTTTTTGCTTCCAAATACTGCGGTCAATGGTCATCAAGTCATTCCAATGATCCTTA